>NZ_JBSFPX010000273.1:0-7098 GCF_053588415.1 Mycobacterium sp. NPDC003449 | reverse complement strand
GGGGGCTCCCGGTGGTGTGCAGGACGAGTACCGAACCGGGCGCCATGGTGCCGATCAGGTGATCCGAGCAGAGTTCGCGGACCTGCTCGTCGGTGAACACACACACGACGACAGCGTCCGCACCACGCACCGCATCGGTCCGGGTGCCGACCGGGTGCGCACCCAATTCCGCTACCGTGGACCGCTTTTCGGCGGAGCGCCCGAGCGCCAGGACCTGGTGGCCGGCGCCGACGATACGGCTGACCATCGGGGCACCCATCCGGCCGGCACCGATGAATCCGACGCGCATCAGCGCGGGAACTCCATCAGGGTCAGCGCGGCGTCGGCGGCATCGAATACCGCGCCCTGTGCGGCGTCGGCGTCCTCGGCCAGGCTCGCGGCGTGCCTGCAGTCCTTCTGCAGGAGCGCCCCGGCGATGGGCGCGAGGTTGTCCAGGGTGCCGCCGAACATCGCGATGCTGTTGACCGCCTTGCTGGTGGCCGAACCGCGCACGATCACCTCGCACAGCGCCTGACGCGGAACGCCGAGGGACTCACCGAGTTCGAGTGCACTCATCGCCGCGCCGAGGTTGGCGCTGAACAGCAGGTTGTTGAGGATCTTGGCGACCTGGCCGCTGCCGATTCCGCCCAGATGCACGATCGGGTCGGCGTAGGTGGCGAACACCGGCCTGGCCTTCTCGACGACCTCGTCCGCGCCGCCGACCATGACCAGCAGGGTGCCTGCCGTCGCCGCGGGTTCGCCCCCGCTGACCGGTGCGTCGATGACCGAGACTCCGTGAGCCTGTGCCTGCTCGGCGATCTCGGCGCAGGTGTCGGGATGGACCGTGGAGTGGATGGCGATGATCGAACCGGGGGCCAGGCCGGCCAGCACGCCGGTGTCGCCGCCGAGCACCTCCCGCACGTCGTCGTCGCCCACCACGCACAGGCACACCAGGTCACTGGCCGCGGCCAACTCGGCAGGGGTGCCTGCCACCTTCGCCGCGGTATCGGCGAACGGTTCGACCGACGCGGGGCGGCGCGCCCACAGGGTGGTCTCGAATCCGCCTTCGACGATCCGGCGGGCCATCGGCGCACCCTGACTGCCCAACCCGATGAATCCGACTCGCATCAACCTGCCTCCTCTTCCACTTCGGTTTTCCCGGCGCCGCCGGCGTGGCCGGCCACGCAGTCCCCGGCGAATGACAACACCCTGCGGTGATATTCGCCGGCCGTGTGCCCCACACTGAGGTTGTGTCCGCTGTCGGCGAGTTCACCGGTATCCACCCGCGGCGCGGCGCGAAACAGTCCGGCGATGGTGTCCAGTGCGTCCGGGCCGGACTCCCACACACTCTCGTGGTCACCGGCGGTGAACTGGACCGGGACCTCGATCTGTGCGGCCAGCGCCGGAAAATCGTGTGATGACCAGGTTTTGACCACATCGGCCTCGTAGCGGGCGCCGCCGCCGGACAATCCGTTGCCCAGCACATCGGGTGGATACAGCCGCTCGGGCTGCCACAGCAGATCCCGCAATCCGCGCGGCCGGTGGTCGATCGCGGCGTCCTTGAGGATCTCGTGGGCCGCGGACCGGTAGCGCAGGCCGGTGCCGGCCAGTGAGACACCCAGGACGCCGCCGCGACGTCCGGATCCGGTGACGGCCATCCGGATGGCGAGTTCGCAGCCCATCGAGTGGCCGAGGACGAATACCTCGTCGGTGCCCGCGATGCGCTCGGCCGCGCCGAACGCCAGGGCCACGCGCTGTTGCGGCCGCATCATCGCATCGGGGTAGGCCGCCGACGCCCCGTAGCCGGGCCGGTCCAGCGCGACGACCGTGTAGCCTTCGGCCACCCCGATCCGCAGCAGCGAAAGTTCCGGATGGCCGGGGCAATCGAAGTACGCCGAGGTGGTCGCGCCGCCGTGCAGCGCGACCACCACCCCCCGGGGTTCGGCGGCCTCGGCGACCAGGGCCGACATCGGGACGCCGTCGACCATGACGACGCGGGGATGCGGTTGCGGATTGGTCACGGCTACTCGTCGACCCGCAGCAGGAGCACGCCACTGGGCGTCAGGCCGCCCGAACTCACCACGGCCACTTTCGCATCGGCGACCTGGCGTTCTCCGGCCTCGCCGCGCAACTGGGTGACGGCCTCGTGGACCAGGCCCATGCCGTGGGTGCGGCCGTGGGACAGTTGCCCGCCGTGGGTGTTGAGCGGGATGACGCCGTCGCGGGCGATGTTGTGGCCGCCGTCGAGGAAGTCCCCGGCCTCGCCGATACCGCAGAATCCCAGTCCCTCGAGCCAGGACAGGCAGTTGAAGGTGAAACCGTCGTAGAGCTCGGCGACGTCGACGTCACCGGCGCGCAACGAGGTTCGTGACCAGAGGTGCGCGCTCTGGCCCAGCACCTGCGGTTCGTGGGTCAGGGTGGTCTGGTCCCAGTCCAGCCGCTCGATGATCTGGGTGCCGACCGCCTCGAACCGGACGGGCGGCTTGGGTAGGTCGGCAACGGTGTCGATGGCCGAGACGATCACCGCGACCGCACCGTCGCAGGGCACATCGCAATCGTAGAGGCCGAACGGCGTGGTGATGGTGCGCGCCGACAGATAGTCGTCCATGGTCATCGGGTCGCGGTAGATCGCGGTGGGGTTCAGTGCGGCGTTGGCTCGCTGGTTCAGGGCGATCCAACCGAGCGTTTCGCGGGTGGTGCCGAACCGGTCGAAATGGCGTCCGGCGTTCTGCGCCAACGTATGTGCCGCCGACGTGGCGCCGAACGGCTGCTGCCAGCTGTTGGTGCGGCCACCCATCGGGGGCGATGCCTTGCCTTCCTTCATCAACTGCTGGAAGGTGGCCTCCCACAACGTGCGGAAGCACAGCACATGCCGGGCCATACCCGTCGCGACCGCCATCATCGCCGCGATCACCGAACCGCCAGGACCGAAAGTGTCCATACCACCGTTGATCCAGGTGGGCCGCAGTCCGAGCGCACCCTCGAGCGCGTTCACCCCGCCCTCACCCATCCCCGCGATATCCAGTCCGGGATAGGTGGACAGTCCGTCGATATCGTCGAAGGTCAGGCCCGCATCGGCGACCGCCTGTTCGGCGGCCTCGATCGTGAGTGACAGCGGCGGAACCATCAGGCGGCGACCGATCGTCGACATGCCGATGCCGGTGATGGCCGAGTGATCCTCGAACTTGTCCTCGCCCAGCATCGGCCGGACATGGGAGGCGAAGTCCCTCGGGGCGATCTCGTCGACCGGCCGCGGCGCCGGGGTGGTGTCCGCCGACGGTGTGAACACCGGCAGCCAGACATCCTCGACCTGCTGGAAGCCGACCTCGACCGGCTGCCCGAGCCGTAGCGTGTCGGGATCGCAGTCGACGATGTTGGTGGTCAACCGGACCCGTGGATCCTCGGCGACCGCGACCTCGGCGACCACGTAGGGCGGTGGCAGATCGGGAAATCCGAAGCGGTGGTTGACCGTGAACCCCGCCAGCGAACCCCGCCCCGACACCTCGCGGACCCCGAGTTCGTGGCCGCGGCAGTAGCGGCACACCGGTTGTGGGGGGTGGAGCAGGGCACTGCACTCCAGACATTCCTGGATCCGCAGCACCCCGTCGGCGCCCGCGGTCCAGAAGTACTCGTTGAGCGCGGTGACGGTCGGAAGCGGCCGACCCGGCATCTGTGACAATTCGACTCCCGTCCCTAATCCGCCGTGTGGCGCTGCCGTTCGCGCAGCTCGATGATCGCGTGCACCGGGCAGTCCAGCAGCGCCCGCCTGACCTCGTCGCGATCGGTGTCCGGCACGTCGCCGTCACCGCGCAGCGATGCGTAACCCCAGTCGTCGAGCGGAAAATACTCCGGGGCGTGCTTGGCGCACAGTCCGAATCCGTCGCACATCGTGCGATCGAGCTTGACCCTCATACCGCCACCACCGCCTCCAGCTGTTCCACCTCGTACGGTCGTGCCGCGGTGAACGCCCCGGAACGGCAGGTCTGGCAGTTGTTCTCGACATGGCGGCACACCAGGTCGCCGAACTGAGCCAGCAGGCTGGCGGCGACGTTGGCCGCGCCGTCCAGCGTGGCGCAGGCGCCCCGGCCGCGCAGCACCACCGACCACCGGCGCAGCCGGGCCACATCCTCGTCGGTGGCGTGGCCGTCGCGCAGCGCCGTCGCGACCGCGGCCATGGCGGCGGTGCCGTTGAAGCAGGAACCGCATTGCCCGGCGTTCTCCCGGTCGAAGTAGGCCAGCACCGATGCCGCCACCGCGACCGGGCAGTCCTCGGTGAGAAAGCCGATCGCGCCGCAGCCCAGCCCACTTCCCATGGCGCGCATGGTCTCGTGGTCCAGGGTGGCGCCGAGCACGTCGCGGTTGAGCAGCCCGGCGAAATACCCGCCCATCAGCGCGCCGCCGACCTGTTCGGCCGGTACCCCGTGCAGGGTCAGCAGATCCGCCACCGCGACACCGTGGGGGAGTTCGTAGAGCGCGGGGCCAAGGCCCGCACCGGTGATGGTCGCCAGGAAGGTGCCGGGGGAGGCTTCGGTGCCGACGGCCCGGAACTGGGCGGCACCGTGGGTGTGCAGGTAGGCCAGCTGGGCGAGGGTCTCCACATTGCTGATCAGGGTCGGCCTGCCCGCGACGCCCTCCTCGAACGGCCGGGGCGGCTTATCGGTCGGTTTGGCCTCGCCACCGTTGATCACGTGCACCGCCGCGGTCTCCTCGCCGGCGACATAACCCGGCGACACCGACACCAATTCGACCCGCAGACCCCCGAGTTCGGTTTCGCACCCACGCAGCGCGTCCTCGACACTGCCGGCGGCGCGGCGGTCCGAGACGTAGACGTAGACACGCTCGGACCCGACGATTCGCGCCGCCAGCCGGAGCCCGTCGAGCACGGCGTGCGGCCGGTTGCGCAGCAGCCAGCGGTCTTTGACCGAGGCGGGTTCACCCTCCTCGCCGTTGGCGATCACCACGGGGCCTGCCCCGTCGAGACGGCCGTTATCGCGCACCGTACGCAGCTTGACGGCCATCGGGAAGGCCGCGCCGCCCCGCCCGAGCAGTCCGCTGGTGTGCACGGTGTCGAGCAGCCGGTCCGGATCGACAAGGGGCGCATAGCCTCCGGCGGATATGTAATCGGAAAGGGACTCCGCCTCGGTGCGCAGCAGGCGCGGCGTCAGACCCGGCCACACCGCGACGGTCAGATCGCTCGCCATGGCTACCTCCCGTCCCCGGTTAGGCTTACCGGCATGAGAACCGCGGTGGTACGTGTCGGAGTGGACCAGGCCGGCGAGCTCGGGCCGCAGCGGCTAGCCGACGGCATGGCGACCCTCCGCGAGTCGGCGGACCGGCATGGGGCGCAGGTCCTCGACAGCCAGCTGGCCGGCCTGCCCGGACCCCGGCGCGAGGTCGAGGTGCTGATCGAGGGGGAGGACGCCCCCGGGTTGCAGCGGCTGGTGATGGAACTGTGCGCCAACGCGTTCGGGACCGAACCCAGTGCCGGCGTGGTGACCTTCATCAGCCGCGGTACCGATGACGACGCGCACGGCGTGCTGGCCGGATTCGGTCTCGCCGGCGAGGTGGCCCGTAGCCCGGACCCACAGGGCTGGGACGTGGTCACGGTGGCGCTGAAAAAGGCCGATCTGGACCGTATTCCGGAAAGCCGGATCCACACCGCGCTCGAAGCCTCGCTCAACTGCGAGGTGCGCATCCGCACGGTGTGACATCGGACGTGGTTCATCGCGTTCCGCCCAACCGCTCATCGGGCCAGGAACTCGAGGATCGGCGGCGCGGCCTGCACCCAGGTGTCGAACATGTTGAACCGCTTGACCTTGCCGGAAGCGCGGTCCTCGCCCGCCCGTTCCCAGGCGTCCTCCGGCCAGGGTGGATCGATCAGCGTCGCACCCTTGATCAGGCAGCTCACCTCCAGCGAGGTGCGTTTCGGGTGGTCCAGATCGTTCTCGCCCCCACGGATGATCAGGGTCGGCACCGTGATGTTGTCGAACATCTCATCCTCGACACCGGGGATGGTCTGGCCGGGTTTCGGGACGAACGCGTTGAGCCAGCGCAACATCAGCTTGAGGAACGCGTTGGGTTCCTGGGCCAGGATACGGGCCTCGTTCGCCGCGTTCTCGCCGATCCGCTCCTTCCATTCGTCGACGCGGCTCACGGCCTTCATGCCTGCCCCGCGGACGGCCAGGATGCTCGGCACGATGTAATAGGAACCGAGCACGAACGATCCGTAGACGCCACCGACGATGTTCCACACCACGAGCTTGGTGACGATGTCGGGGTAGAGCATCGTGGTGAGCACCGAGTCACGGGCACCACCCGAACCGCCGGCCAGGATGCACGGTCCGATGCCCAGCTCGGTGATCAACGCCCGCAGGGTCTCGGCCCGCATATGGGATTCGCTCTGGCCGTAGAACTGCACATCGGAGCGGCCGCAGTTGGGCCGGTCCCACAGCAACACCCGGTAGCCGCCCTTGACCAGGGCCTGGGCCAGTGGCCGCAGCCCGGGGATGTCCTTGCTGAACCGGCCGCCCGGTGTCAGCGCGATGAAATCGCCCTGTTTGCCCAGGATCTCGTAGACGACGTTACCGCCGTTGATCTCGATGGACTTCTCGCCGCGTTTGAGTTCCGGGGTACCGACTATCACGCCATCACCAACACTTCGTCTCCCACGATCCGCACCGGGTAGGTGCGGATACTCCACTCCGGTTTGACCGCGGTGGTCCCGGTGGCCAGTTCGAAACCCCACTGATGCCAGGGGCAGTAGATGAACTCCTTGTCCCGCACCATCACCGCGTCGCCCGGCGCGGTCTCGTCGACGACGGTGCGCCCGCGGGCCCGTCCCGAGCACAGCGGCCCGCCCTCGTGCGGACAGTAGTTCGCGATGGCGTAGAAGGTTCCGTTGACGTTGTAGACGCCGACACCGTGGCGGCCGATCGGCACCAGTTTATGTGTGCCGGGCGGGATTTCGTCGACCGTGGCGACGACGTGCTCGCGCCCCTGGGCGAGGCGGGGTGGCTTGTGTTCGGTCAACTCAGAACACCCGCACCTGACCCTCAAGCGCCGGGACGGTCTCCGGCAGCTTGTAGGTGGCGATCCCGTTGCGGAACATCACGTTCTCGC
>NZ_JBSFPX010000272.1:0-7137 GCF_053588415.1 Mycobacterium sp. NPDC003449 | reverse complement strand
GTCCGCAGTTGGTCAGGCGTTCGCCGGCTGGAGGTACCGACGCGTCGCCGTCGTTGTTGACGTCGCCGATCCAGGTCTCGATGTCGGCACGTGACTGTCCCGACACCGGCAACGAATCCCGCACCGGCCCACCAGCGGATTCCTGCACCTGCTGCCCGTCACCGGACGTCTCCCCACCGCCGTCACGTGCATCCGGCAACCCCGACACCACCTGCGACATCGTCGGATTGGTTTCGCTCTCCGCGTCCTCGGACGCGCTGTCCGAAGAGGTGTCGTGTTCGTCGCGCGGAGATTCGACCTCGTCATCGGCGTCGGACCGTGCGCTGGCGCCGGCGTGACCCGAGGACGAAGGCCGGGGGAACTCGGCGACTATGTCACGTGCGACGATGTCGTTTCCCCGCCGTACTTCGAGGCGCACGTTATGCGTCTCTGCATACTGCCTCAGCCGCCGATTCAACGCAGCGCGGCGCTCGTTAGGGACGCGATTCATATCGTCGAGGTCGATGGATACTGCTTCGATGTCGCGGAAGAAGTCGATCGGCGTATGTATCTGAGCTTCCAGGTAATTCGTGTCCGTGCCTGTGTCGGGATCGCGTCGTGCCTTCTCGTGTTCGAAACCCTCACCCGTTGTGGCCAGACGGTGAATGCTGCGGAAATCGGTGTCTCGAGTACGCGCCAATAGTTGGGTCATGCCCAGGAAAGTCGAACCTGTGGGGTTGCCCTGCATGGAGTCGTTGGCGGTGAAGGTCGCCCGGTGCTTGACATGCTCCTTGAGGACGAAGTACGCGCTCCCGTAACCGGGAGCAGCTCCGTTGAGCGATCGTCCGTAATCCAGTGCGCCATAACTGGGTCGCGCTGATGGTTGGAAGTTCGGCGATTGACGGGACAGGTAGTCGTTCACTCGTCGACGCGCTTCCACGTCTCCAGCCGATTCATCGTGGACAGGAGGTTCGTGGCCGTCGTACTGGCCAGTCATCCGCTCTGCTTCGTCGCGTAAGTCAGCGAACTCTTCCGAATAGAAGGCCCCTCGTTGCCATGCGTTGAGGTAGGTGCGCTGACTTGCTTCGCTTGACGGCGCCGTTTCGCTGTCCTCGGAAAGTAGGGTTTCAAGCGCTTCATCGACCTGGAAGTTGATGGTGATACGCGAGTTCTCGAGCAGTTCAACCATCTTTTCGAGGTCTGACTCGACATGCTCGTGCCGGTCGCGGAACGAATCGCGAAGGCGGTCCCGTACCGTGTTCCTGGCCGATTCGAGTTCACCGATCTCACCAGCGTGGAGCAGGCTGACGACGTCGCCGGCCGCCAACCTGCTGAGTACTTCGTCCCGGTCGGCACTCGAGACCGGGGATGCATCGAAATGATCTTGCGTTGCAGACGTATTGAGGTCCGCGGGCCGGGATCCTTCCGCAATACCGCTGGTGTGCGGCGCGGATGATGCCTCGTTGGCGTCGTCGATCGATTCGGGCAGAGACGACGTTTCGGCAGCGGCTGCCCCGACGGCCGGCGGGCCAACCGGGCGCGCGGGTAGACGTTCCTCCACCGTCAACACGACAGTGCGCCGCTTTTCCTCGTCGGAACCAACCAGCTCGTCCCTGAGCACAGGCCCCCGCGAGGTCGATTCGCGGCTGACGGTGACCGCATCACGAGCCATCCCGGCCGCCTCGAGTCGCTGCCCGATCTGGGAACGGAGGTAGTCCAGCGTGGCACCAGCGCGCTCCTGACCGACGACGTCGGCGCCTCTGCTGATCCGACCGCCGTTGCCCCCGCCTTCGGCGCGGATGTGCAAGCCGCCGCGTCCGGCGTCGAGCTGCTGCTGTGCCCTTTCCACTAGATCGTCGGCGATGAGGTCTAGTTCCGCATGTTGAGTTGTGTTGAGCTGTTTGACCCCTGGACCGAACGGCGTGAAGACATGGGTCGACACAGCGGGGCCGGCCATGGCGCTGGTTGGCGGGTTCGCGCTGGTTGACGTGGTGGGCTTGCTATTACCGAGGCCGGTGACGGTCGTATCGTCCAGTGGATTCTCACCGTGGGGGTCGGGGGTGCCGGCGAACCAGTTGGTGACGGGGTTGTCGGGGCGGTCCAGGGTGGGGGGCCAGGCGGTGATGGTGCCGTGTTGGCCGTCGATGGCCCATACCTGGTTGTCGTCGAAGAGGGCGTTGAAGCTGTGTGCGACGCCGTTGTCGAACTGGGCCACCACGACGGTGTGTGCCCCGGTGCCTGCGCTGCGCAGTTGCTCGGCGATGCCGTCGGGGTCGCTTGTGCGCAGTGGCAATCCGGTTGCCTCGCCGACGTCTTGGGCGCGTAGTTGCATCGGGTGTGCCCGCCCGAAGCTGGGTGTTCCTGATAGGCGGTCGAATACCACCCACGTGGTGGGTCCGCAGTTGGTCAGGCGTTCGCCGGCTGGAGGTACCGACGCGTCGCCGTCGTTGTTGACGTCGCCGATCCAGGTCTCGATGTCGGCACGCGACTGCCCCGACACCGGCAACGAATCCCGCACCGGCGCACTGACAGACTCGGTCGACGACCCACCGGGGTCATCGGCGCCATCCGTGCGATCAACAGCAGCGTCACGTCCGCTCGGCAACCCAGACAACACACCCCGCATGGTCGGGGGGTTCGTTTGTCTGTCGGTGTCCTCTGATACCGCCGCTGAGGTCGTGGCGGGATCGGGGGAAGGGGGATGGTCCGCAGGGGTAGCACTGTTCGCCACTGGTGCGGCACCCTCGGTCGGCGGGTCATCCGCGGTGGGCTCCTGGGTTCGCTCAACAGGCCCGCCCCCATGCTCCGACAGCGCGGTCGCGGCCTTGGCCTTCCCCTTGTCGACGGTCGGTTCGCCACTCAGTGGGGAAGTGGTCGGTTCTGCGGCCCGCTCGGGTGGTTGATCAGCGGACCGAATCTCAACGCGAACGCCGTGCTGATCACCGAATTGGCGGATTCGACCCACGAATCGGTCAATGAACTCTTGACCCTTATTCTTAAGGTCACGCATGTCGATGGAAATAGCGGCGACATCGCGCGAATATTCGATTGTCGTGTACAGCTGCGCCTCGAGGTAACTCCAGTTGTTCCTGTCGCCAGGAGAATTGAATCCGACGCCAGTGGTGGCGAGGTCGTGTATCGCCTTCAGATGGTCTGGAGAAACATGAACAAGCAGCTTATCCATGTCCAACAAGGTCGTCGCCTGGCGGGCTTCCGGGAGGGACCCCATAGAGTCTCGAGGGGTGAAGGTGGCACGGTGCTTGACGTGCTCTTTGAATTCAACATAAGAGCCCCCATATACCGCGGCTCCGCCATCGGCGTGGCGCGCGTAGTCCAACGCACCGTACTTGGGCCTGGCACCCGAAGTGAATTGCGGCGACGTCCTATCGAGATAGGTCTTGATACGGTCACGCGCGGCGCTCGTCGATGGTGTCTCCTGCTCTTGAACTTCCCGCGCGTAAGATCCGATTTGCCGCTCGGCACGGTCACGTATATCCCCATAGAGGTCTCGATTGGTCCCTAGTTCCCACCCGTTGGGCAGATGTGCTGTCGAGCCGTCCAGCGCCACCCTCGCGTCGAAGAAAATCGGTGCTGGAAAGTTAAGCGTGACACGCGAATCTTGAAGCAGCGCAACCATCTTTTTGTGCTGCTCGCGCAGGTCGTTCTCGGAAACATTTGGGAAAGTGCTCTTGAGTCGTTCGTAGGCTTGGTCAGACCACGAGTGGCCGTCGTCGGTCTCAAGCAGGTGACGCAGGCTGGGGACGTCTCCCGCGGCGAGTTCACTCAAGATCTCTGCTCGTTCCGCCGCCGACACCCGTCGCGATCGAGCCACCAACTCCCGCAGGTTCAGGAGCTGTCTCCGCACACCCCGCCGCTCAGGCGGAACGCCAGGGGCGCGGCGTGTCTCGACTGGTTGATTGGTTTCGTCGAAGGTTTTGGGTGGTGACGGTGGTCGTGAGTTGTCAGCCGAGGTGAGCAGCGACGCGGGCACCGAGACCTGGCTGTTGACGGTGCGCTCCACCAGCCAGAGGTGCCGCGGGCGCAGCCGCGGATCGTGTCCCAGAACCTCGGACGTCATCATTCCGCCGTCGGTGTCGTGCACGCCGGAGTTTTGGGCGAGCCGGCGAAGCGCGATCCGTGCGTCTCGGCCCTCGTCGGGCACGCCGAGGTAGTGCAGGATTTCGTGGGCGAGCACACTCTCGGTGGCGTCCGGGCGCCACTTGGTCTGCGAGTTCTCGTCGAAGTTGCCTATTCTGACGGCGGCGTGGGCGCCGATGTCGGTGAACTCGACCTTGACGCGGAACTCGTCTCCGCTGGGTAGACGGTTGCCGTTGTTGAGCAGACTGTCGACGCCGGCCTTCACCTTGGTTTTGATGTCGGCGACAATGTCGGGCCCGATGGCGGGATCGTTGTCGGCGGTCACGTTCAACTTGACCGTGTATTCCTGCACGAACTTGTTCGGTGCCACTTCGATTCGGCGCAGGTCATACCGAATCAACCCGGTATGCGATTCGGTGGAGGTGGGCGTGCTCGTTGAGAGCGTGTCAGCGACCTCGGTATCGACGGTCTGGACGAACGCCTCGTCGCGATGGTCATCGATGGCCTTGCGCGGCGCTGGGTCGAGCGGCTCGAACCAGTCCGCGGTCGTGGCGGGGTCGTGGCGCCATGTTTCGTCGCTGGACACCTCGGTATTCGGATCACGCTGCGGTGTGCGCAGTTTGGGCGGGGCCCCGCCGCTGGTGACCTTGGGCTTCGCCGGCTTGCTAACAGGCGGTAGCGGCGGTGGCGGTGGTGGCGGTACGGGCACCATTTCGGCCACGGTCTCGGAGTGTTCCTGTGTCGTGGAGCGTGGGGTCGGGGCTGAGGCGGTGGTGCTTGCGATGGTGGACACGGCTGTTGGTGTCGAGTTTGGCGATGCGCCAAGACCTGCCGATGCCGGCTTCGCGGGTGTGCCGGGATTGGCGGCTCCGGCGGGGTTTGACGAGGGTGTGGTCGTTGGGCCGGTCTGCGCGCCGCGCGTGGTCGGTGTGGTTGTCGGGGTGAGCGGGGTCGGTGTCGTTGTGGACTGGGTGCCGGCGGTCGTCGTGGGTCCGGTGGTCGAGGCGTTGCCTGCGGTGGGCGCGGTGGTCGAGGTGTTGGTGGGCGGCGGTGGGGTTGCGGTGTTGGGTTCGGTCGGCGACGGGGTTGGTTGGTTGGTGGAACTGTCGTTGGTGTCGGATGGCGACGTGCTGGCGTGTGGCGGCTGGTCGTCTGGTGCTTGGCCTACTGGGTGTGATCGATCTGGTGGCGGTGCGGCGTCGCCGGGCGGTGGAGTCGATGTGGTCGTTGATTCGTGTTCGGTTGTGGGGGATTCGGGTGGGCTGCCGGCGGGTGTCTGTGAGACGGGCGGCGGTGTGTCGACATGGCCGGCTGGGGTGTCTGTCGATCCGTTGGCAGTCGTCTGTGGAGGTGGTGCTGCATGCTGCGGTGCACCGCCGGGGTCCTGGGTTGGTTGCGAGTGTTGGTGCGCCGAAGGCGAATTGTCGGTGTGTGTGGATCCTTGCTGCGGCGTCGACTGCGGGTCGTGTGCTTCGGTTTGGTGCGAGGGCGCCCCGTCGTTGGGCCCATCGCCGGTCGACTGCTGCGAACCGCCCTGGGTGCTGGTCCCGCCACCCGGCGTCTGCTGCGAATTGGACTGGCCGGCGTCTGAGTCCTGCTGATTTACCGTGTGGTTGGTATTCCCATCACCGGTCGACTGTGGTGAACCACCACGGTCACCGTTGCTCCCGCCCGACGACTGCTGCGAACCGCCCTGTCCGGACTGCGCGCCGGTCGATGATTGTTGCGAGCCGCCGTGTCCGTTCTGGCCCTGTCCGGACTGTCCATCGCCTAGCGCCTGCTGCGAACCGCCCTGTCCGGACTGCTCACCAGCCGAGGCCTGCTGCGAACCGTGTTGGCTGTTCTGTCCGTTGCTCGAGCCATGCTGTTCTACAACGCTATTGGATTGCCCGCCAGTTGAGGCCTGTTGTGTACCACCCTGGCTGTTCTGCGTGTTGCTTGCGTGTGGGGTTGGTGATCCGTCGTGGGTGTGTGGTTGCGGTGCGCTTGTGGCGGCGGTATGGGAGTTGGGGGTGTTCTGCGACACCGAACTGTTGGGTCCGTCGGGCGAGCCGCTTGGCGGGTGTTGTTGGTAGGGCGGTGGGGCGTTGGGGTCAGACTTCTGATAGGGCGGTGGGGCGTTGGGGTCAGACTTCTGGTAGGGCGGTGGTGGGTCATTCGTGTCCCCTTGCGGTCCGTCCGCGTGGTCCCCGTCCGATTTGCCGTCGGGCCCTTTGCCGTCGGGGGTTTTGGTGTCGGGGTCGAATGCGTGACTGGCACCGTCGAGGCCGTCCGGTGAGCCGTGGGGGGCCTCGGGGCCCCCGCCGTGGGAGCTGTTGATCCCGCCAGAGACCGCGCCCAGGGCCCCGCCGGCGAAGATCTCACCCGCGTCGAGGTTGGCGCCCACCGCGACCGCACCGACCACCCCGGCACCCACTTCAGCGGCATAGGACGCCCCCGCCCCCGCCAACCCGTTACCGATACCACCATGGCCGTGCTTGCCGCCCAACGCCCCGAACGCCGGACCGTGGATCGCTCCCGCGGCCGCACCACCGGCCGCCGCGCCCTTGGCCGCGGTAGCGGCATCGTCCCAGTCGATGCTGTCCTTGTGGCCCTGGTCGATCTGATACTGCTGGATCGCCAGGTTGGTGATCAACTCCTCGGCGACCTCCTCGGCGCTTTCCTGGGCGACCTCGCGCAGCAACCGCAATACGGTGGTCTTGGTCAACGCCTCGACCGCGCGGCGCACCAACGCCCGCAGCAACTGGTTGAACAACGCCCGGATCGCGACCATGGTCAGCGTCTCGATCGGCGGAATCCACGACAACGACGCCCCGAACGTCCACGGTGCCATCGCGATCGCATAGATGATCTCGGCGGCGGCCAGCGCCAACCCGACCAGGATCTCGATCTTGGACGCCTCGACCTGAGTCCCGGCCTGACGCGCGGTCTCACCCAACGCCGACATCGCCTCGACCAGCTTGTCCACCGAATACTCACCGTCGAAGAGTTTGGCGAACTCCTGTGCGGCGGTATCGGCGGTCTGCCCGGTGATCACCGACATCGTCTCGTTGCGCACCC
>NZ_JBSFPX010000271.1:0-7277 GCF_053588415.1 Mycobacterium sp. NPDC003449 | reverse complement strand
TCCTTTATATTACTACCTAGAGAATGAGATCTGAACGCCGATGACGTCGGTGTCATTCTCGCTGGATCAAGGCGGGAGGCCGTTGATGTCTGCACCAACTCTGTCCCTCGGGGTCGCCCAAACACACCGATCGACACCCGACAATCTCCGACTGCGGCTGAAGCCCGCCCACCGCTCGTGCGGGTTCGTGCAGGGCGCGTGGTGGCCACGGACCGATCGACTGTCCACCGAACTGCCGCAGCTGCTCGCCGCGCTCACGCCCCTGCTCGGCACGGTGGACCGGGTCGTCTACGACGGGAGTAACTGGGCGCAGGCATCATTGCGGATGGAATTCCGGGGCCACAGCGTCATCCTGACCGAAGCCGATGCGTCGACCAACACATTGTCGGTGATCGGCGGCGGTTTCGGCGCGCTGGTTCTGCTGGTTGTTCCACCGCGCACCGATCCGGCCCTCGCGTACACGGCCGTGATGTCGGCGTCGGCACCCGAGGACGTATCCACCCCCGACCAACTGTTGGGGATCGGGCCGCGGGAGGCGCGCGACCGTCGGCTCGCCGTCCTGGCGCATCAGCGTTGGGAATCCGAAGGGGGAGCGCTGCGCCTCGTGGACCGCGAACGCGGTTGACGCGTCCGGGGCCCAGGCCGGCGGCGTCAGCTACCGAGCGTCGGTGATATCGGCGTATTCCGGATGCTTGTCGATGTATTCGGCCACCATCCAGCACGTCGGCACGATCCGCAGCCCGGCCGAGCGGGTGCGGCGCAGAGCCTCGGCGATCAGGAGGGTCGCCAGTCCGCGGCCGCGGTAGGCGGGCTGAACCTCGGTGTGCGGGAAGATGCGACGGCCATCGCGGTCCTGATAATCGGCCAGCCCGACCGTGGTGCCGTCGACTTCGATGGTGAACCGGTCGGGGTGCTCGGTGACGGTGGTGGCGGCGCCGGTGCGGTCGCGCGGTGTCTCGGAACTCACCAGACCCGCACCCAGTCCACCAGCATGTCGGCCGGGTAGGTGCCGCCGCTGGGATCCTCGCCGCCGGACCCCGCGACCGCGAGGTTCAACACCACGAACATCGTGTAGCCCGGCTGGCTGAACGGCCAGTCGGGCAGCGCGCTCGCCGCGACCTCGAAATACGGCTGCGCGCCGTCGGTGTAGTCCTGCCAGAAACGCGCGCCGTTGGCATCCCACTGGGTGCGCCAGGTGTGCCAGGCGTTGTCCACCGCGATGTTGTGGGTCTCCCATTCGCCGCCGTTCGACTTGGCGTGCACGGTGGTCGCCGACGGCCATTTGCCGTTGCCGTACCACTCGACGATGTCGAGTTCACCCTCGCCGAGGGTGCCCAGCCAGAACGCCGGCCAGGCGCCCGCGGTCAGACAGTTGAACTTGATCCGCGCCTCCCAGGTGTGGCCGGCGCCGCCTTCCCACACGCTGGCGAGCTTGGCGCCGTAGTAGGCGTCGCCCTCCTTGGTGGCGCGGATGACCAGATTCGACTTGCCGTCGACGAAGACGTTCTTGCGGTCGTCGCGGTACTGGCCGATGCGGCCGGGCTGTTCCCAGTAGGTGGGGTCCTTGATGGTCTCGCGGGCCTTCGCGATGGTCCACTTCGACGCGTTCGGTGCCGAGCCCGCGGACCCGTCGAATTCGTCGGCGAACACGTACGACACTCCGGACTGCGCCGGTGCCTGCGGCGGGGCCGGGCTGGCGGCGGCTTGCCGGACCGGCATCGCCGCCGCGATCACGCCGAGACCCGACATCATCATCATGCTTCGACGGTCAAAGGTGGCCATAGCGGATCACCCTAACCCGTAGCCCGGGTTCGCCCGGTCGCGCCGGCGGCGCGCTGAGTTCAGAGGATTTCCACAACGAACGCTTCATCCCTCCTCAGCCTGCGTAGGGACAGTGGTCTGCATGACCACGCCGATCGAATCAACGCGTCGCGAGGACACCCGTGCGGTGTCCGGAATACGGCATCGCGCCTGGTGGCGAGGGGCGCTCGTGGCCGGGCTGATATTCGCCGGAGCGGTCGTGGCCATCCTGCTCGGTGTCCACGGGGCGGGGGCGGTGGCCTCGGCGGCCGGCTTCGTCACCGCCATCACGGTGATCGCGGCCACGGTGATCAGCTGGGAGCATGGCGTCGTCAACGCCCGCACCGACGGACTGATCGAATCCGGGCCGGGCCACCCGTCACCCCGAACGCTGGTGTGATTCCGGTGGCGCTCGCCCATTTCTGTACGGTCGCTGTGCGTTTCGCGGGCGAAGTTCGGCGCCGATGATGGTGGCGCCGGTGACCATTTTCGGGATATAGGTTGGACCATTTGCCAATCGGGCGGTCCATGAGCGATATATGCACCCGCATTCACGATCGAATGGGCGATCCGGCCACCAACCTGGGGGTCCTGGCCTCAGCCATCTCCAGGTCGCGCCGTATCGCCAGGTCAACCCGGTTCCCGAGGGGGACCCGCGGCGGAGGCGGGCATGTTCGCGTCCGTCCCACACCTGGGTTAGCTGTCCCATCCCTCCGCGATTTGCCGACAGATTCGTTGTCGACGATGTTAGTTTCGGCCTATGAACTCAAAGCTGATGAAACGTACAGGCGCCGTAGCTGCAGCTTTAGCAATCGCGGGCGCAGCCGCCGTCGCATGCTCGCAAGAACAGCAAGATTCCGCCAAGGACGCGGTGTCGAGCGCCACCAGCGCCGCGTCGTCGGCCGTCGACGCCGGCACGAGTGCCGCGAAATCCGCTACCGAGGGCGCCTCCAGCGAGGCGCCGGCGGCTCCCGGAGGCGCTCCCGAGGGTGCTCCCGGGGGTGGCGGTGAGCCGAGCACCCTGAACGTTCCCGGTGTCGGTGATGTGACGCTCGACGGTCCGACCGCCGAGGCCTACACCAAGGCCGGCGGCGAAGGCACGCTTGGCCTTCCGACCGCCCAACCCGAGAAGGTCGGCGACGGCACGGCGCAGGCGTTCGCCAACGGCACCATCTACTCTTCGCCGTCGGCGGGTGCGCATGTGGTGCAGGGTGAGATCCTTCGGGTCTACACCGGAAACGGCGGCCCGGCAGGGCAGTTGGGCTTCCCGACCGCCGACGAGGCCGAAACGGCGGGCGGCCCGGACGTCGCCAACGGCGGTTGGATCAGTGAATTCCAGCACGGCACGATCACCTGGCTGAACAAGGGTGACGGAACCTTCGCCGAAACCGTCACGCCGAAGTAAGCTTCCGGACAACCGAATTACACGGCCGCCGCCGGCTCGATCACCGAGCCGGCGGCGCCGCTTTTCCGGAGGTGGCCGGATGGCACAGGTGGTGACGGTCGGGGACCGCCGCGAGCTCGCCTATCTCGAGGTCGGCGATCCGGACGGGCCGCTGGTCCTGCACAACCACGGCGGCCCCGGCAGCAGGTACGAGGCGCGGCTGTTCGCCGGTGCGGCGCTGCGAAACCGGCTGCGGTTCATCTGTGTCGACCGGCCGGGCATGGGGCGGTCCAGCCCGCAGGCCGGTCGCAGCTACGCCGGCTGGGCCGAGGACCTCACCGCCGTCGCGGACACGTTGGGGTACCGCGAATTCGGGGTCACGGGATGGTCGGAGGGCGGACCGTGGGCGCTGGCGGCGGCCGCCTACATCGATCCGGCCCGGTTGCGCCACGTCACCAGCATCGCACCAGGCAGCTACGGCGCGTTCGGGGACAACTGGGCCAAGCCCTACCTGTCGAAGGCCGATGCCTGGGGCGGGCGGCTCGCACTGCACTTCACCCCCGGCTTCCGGCTGATGTACGCGTCCATCGGCGTGGTCGCCAAACGGTTCGGTGGCAATTTCGTCAAACAGCTCCGCGATGCGGTCAACGACTCCGACCGCGAGATCCTGCTGAGGCCCGAGGTGGCGGCCGTCCTCACCGAGGAGCTGGCCGAGTGCTTCGCCCAGGGCAGCCGCGGGCTGGTGGGTGATGCCGAACTTCTTTACCGGCGTTGGGCTTTCGACGTCGCGAAGATCGAACGGCGGGTGCACCTGTGGCAGGGGCTCGACGATCGGCTGGTTCCCGATCCGATCAACAAGGCGGTGGCCGACGCGATGCCCGCAGCGATCTGGCATCCCGTCGAGGGGGCCGGGCACTTCGTCGCGGTCGGCCTCGCCGACGAGATCCTCGGCGTCGCGGCCGGCGAACTGCGCCGCGGCGACGACCACACGTCATGACCGAGCCGACATCCGGCCGCGGGGCACTGCTTGTGTGCGTCACCGCGACCCTCGCCGGCGTGGTGATCGGCTTCGTCGGCGGCGCCTTCCGCTGGTGCCTGCTGACCGCCGACCGGTTGCGGATCGAATTCGTCGACTGGGCGCACGGACTGCCCGGCCCGGGCTGGCTGGTGCCGATGGCCGCCGCGGCGGCCGGCGCGACAGCCGCGGCGCTGATCGTACGGTGGGTTCCGCTGGCCGCGGGTAGCGGCATCCAGCACGTCGAGGCGGTCTACCGGGGCGATGCGCGACCACCGCTGCCGATCCTGCTGCCGGCGAAGTTCATCGGCGGGGTGCTGTCCATCGGTTCGGGACTGGTGCTGGGGCGCGAGGGTCCGATGGTGCACATGGGCGCGGCCATCGGGGCCGAAGCGGCCCGGCGCACAAGACTTTCCGATCCCGATGTCCGGATGATGCAGACCGCGGTCGGCGGCGCCGGTCTGGCCGTCGCCTTCAACGCGCCGATCGGCGGCACGCTGTTCGCGCTCGAAGAGGTGACCAAATCCTTCCGCTGGCAGACCGTGCTCGCCACCCTGTTCGCGGCGGCCGCCGCGGTCGGATGTATGCGGCTGCTCCTCGGCAACGACCCCGACTTCTTCCTCGAGCCGATCCCGGCTCCCGCGCTCGCCTGGCTCCCGCTCTTCGTGCTGTTCGGGCTGCTCACCGGCGGACTCGGTGTGGTGTACAACCGGCTGGTGCTGTGGTTCCTCGACCATGTCGGTGGGCTGCAACGCATTCCGGTGCTCGCGAAGGCGGCCGTGATCGGTGCGGTGATCGGGCTGGCGATGTTCGTCTACCCGCTGGCGGTGGGCGGTGGCGACAGCCTGACGCAGATGATCCTCGGCGGGCACCACATCGTGCTTCCCGTCGTCGCCGGCTGCCTGCTGGTGCGGTTGATCGCGGGTCCGCTGTCCTACTCGGCGGCCGTGCCGGGCGGACTGTTCGCGCCGCTGCTCGCGGTCGGGGCGCTGTGGGGCCTGCTGTTCGTCGGCGGCGTCGGCGCGCTCTGGCCCGGCGACGTGACCATGCTGGCCATCCCGATGGCCCTGGTCGGGATGGCGGCGTTCTTCGGGGCGACCGTGCGGGCACCGGTCACCGGGATCGTCATCGTCATCGAGATGACGGCCACCACATCGGTCGCCATCCCGATGCTGGCCGCCACCGCCGCGGCCGTACTGGCCGCCGAGCTCACCCGATCGCCGCCGATCTACGACTCCCTGCGGGCACGGATGTCACCCGAATCGCCGGCGTGACCGTCAGTAGTCGGGCGTGCTGACGTCCTGGAGTTCTTCCTCGGGTTGTTGCGGTGCGATCTGGCCGGGCAGCTGGGGCTGTCCGGGCCCGGTCCCGTCGCCGGTCGAGAGCTGGCATTCCGAACCGCTGACTCCGGGTGGGCACAGATTCGGCGGGGCCGACGACGCGGCGGGTGTCGCGGGCGTCGCGGGTGAGTTCGGAACCAGGTACGGCGCGCACGTCCCGGTGTAGAGGTCGCCCTCCTCGCCGTTCGGGCAGTCCGCCAGGTGGACGGGCGGACCGGTGGGCACCGCCCCGACCGCGGGCGCCAGCGCCGCGAGGGCGAACCCACCGGCGATCAGCACACGTCGAACGGTGCAGGATAAGGCTGCCATTCGGCTACGCTATCGCGCGCCATTGTCCGATGGCGCTCGTTTGGTCACTTGGGGACGGCGCCCAGCAGATACCAACCGGTGTGATGCCCGATGAAGTCGCGGGCGATGAAGAGCACGCCGACGATCGCGGCGAGCACGACGAAGGTGACCAGCGCGCCACTGATCACCACCAGGACGCGCCGCCGGGCCGGCCCGGTGACGGGTCCCGGGCCGTTCGCCACCGCGTGCAGCCGGACGGCCAGGGCGAACAGCGCGGGCAGGGCGGCGCCCACCAGGACACCGAACAGCACGATCTTGCCGACGGCGGTGAGGTCGATCCACGAGGTCACGCGCTCTGCCTTCCTTCGCGTTGAGTGTTCCGGACCGCGTCGAGCGGCCCGATCGCGGGCGGCAGATCGAAGGTGGGCGCCGGATCCGGCGTGGGTGCCTCGGCGCCCGCGGTGAGGCTGCCCCGCCACTTGTTGTTGACGTTGGTGTGGTCGATCGGGGGTTTGCGCGCCTTGAACCAGATGGCGATGCCGGCGGCGAGCAGCAGCAGGAACCCGACCAGGACTCCGGCGAAGCCGCCGATGCCGTGCACCAGAAAGTAGGACAGGGCACCGACCAGTCCCGCGGCGGGCAGCGTGATCAGCCACGCGTACACCATCTTTCGGGCCACCGACCACCGCACCTCACCGGCGGGCTGGCCGAGGCCGCTGCCCATGATCGACCCGGTCGCGACGTGGGTGGTGGACAGCGAGTAGCCGAAGCTGCTGGAGAGCAGGATGATCGACGCCGACGAGCATTCGGCGGCCAGCCCCTGGGGCGGGGTGATGTCGACCAGCCCCTTGCCCAGGGTGCGGATGACGCGCCAGCCGCCCGAATAGGTGCCCGCCGCGATCGCGACGGCGCACGCGATGATGACCCACAGCGGGGGCATGACATCGGTCTTGGCCGCGGCGCCGTAGGAGATCAGCGCGAGGAAGATGACCCCCATGGTCTTCTGGGCGTCGTTGGTGCCGTGGGCCAGCGATACCAGGGACGCCGAGCCGATCTGTCCGTAGCGGAACGCGGTGCCGGTGCGGTCCTCCGGAATGCCGCGCAACGCCCGATACACCAGCCAGGTGCCGAGTGCGGCCACGGCGCCGGCGATCAGCGGCGCGAGAACGGCCGGGACGACCACGGTGGAGATGACGCCGCGCCAGATCACCCCGTGCCCACCGGCCGCGGCGATCATCGCGCCGATGATCCCGCCGATGAGCGCATGCGATGAGCTGGACGGGATGCCGAGCAGCCAGGTCAGCAGGTTCCAGACGATACCGCCGACCAGCCCGGCGAACACCAGCTCCAGGGTCACCAGCTCGGCATGGACCAGACCCTTGGCGATGGTGGCCGCGACCGCGGTGGACAGGAAGGCGCCGACCAGGTTCAGCACGGCCGACAGGGCGAC
>NZ_JBSFPX010000270.1:0-7299 GCF_053588415.1 Mycobacterium sp. NPDC003449 | reverse complement strand
TGATCCAGGGCGGTGCCGGGACGTCGACGAATATGAACGCCAACGAGGTGATCGCGAACCGGGCGCTCGAGCTCTCCGGTGCGCACCGCGGCGGCTACGACCGGCTGCATCCGCTCGAACACGTCAATCGCGGCCAGAGCACCAACGACGTGTACCCCACGGCCATCAAGGTGGCGCTGCAGGTGCAGATCGCCACGCTGCGCGCCGCCATGACCGAGCTGGCCGACGGGTTCGCGGTAAAGGCGGAGGAATTCGCGACGGTGTTGAAGATGGGCCGCACCCAGTTGCAGGACGCCGTGCCGATGACCCTGGGCCAGGAGTTCAGCACATACGCGGTGATGCTCACCGAGGACGCCGAACGCCTGGCCGAGGCCGCCCTGCTGGTCACCGAGATCAACCTGGGCGGCACCGCGATCGGCACCGGGTTGAACGCCCATCCCCGCTACGCGGCGCTGGTCTGCGAAAAGCTCGGTGCCATCACCGGGTTCGAGCTCTCCACGGCGGGCAACCTGGTGGAGGCCACCCAGGACGTCGGCGCCTTTGTCCAGCTGTCCGGGGTGCTCAAACGCACCGCCCTCAAGCTCTCGAAGATCTGCAGCGATCTGCGGCTGTTGTCCTCGGGACCCCGGTCGGGTTTCAACGAGATCAATCTTCCGGCCGTGCAGGCGGGTTCGAGCATCATGCCGGGCAAGGTCAACCCGGTGATCCCCGAAGCGGTCAATCAGGTGGCTTTCGAGGTGGTCGGCAACGACGTCACGATCAGCATGGCGGCCGAGGCCGGACAGTTGCAGCTCAACGCGTTCGAGCCGATCATCGCCCACTGCCTGTTCCAGTCGCTGGCGCATCTGGATTCGGCGTGCCGGACACTGCTGGACCGGTGCGTCGTCGGGATCACCGCCAACCGCGAGCGGTTGTACGAGTCGGTGACCAATTCGATCGGTGTCATCACCGCGCTGAGCCCGTACCTCGGCTATGCCACCGCGGCGCGGATCGCCAAATCGGCGCTGGCAACCGGACGGACGATTCCCGAGATCGTAGTGGCCGAAGGGCTGTTGAGTGCCGAACGGGTTGCCGAGTTGCTGGCGCCCGAGTCGCTGGCCGGACTGTGAACACGAGCAAGGAAGGGCTCTGCCGATGACGAATGTGCTGTACCTGTACGGCGGATGGCCCGGCCACAGCCCGTACAACATCGCCGAGTGGACCCGCGATCTGGTCGGTGAGCTCGGCTTCGATCTCGAAGAGTCCCAGGACATCTTCACCCTCGACCGCGACCTCACCGGGTACGACCTGATCATCCTCGGCTGGAACAACGCGCTGACCACCGAAGACCTCACGGACGCGCAGGAGGACCAGCTGCTGGCCGCGGTCGAATCCGGCACCGGGGTGGCCGCGTGGCACGGTGCCGCGGCAGCATTCCGGTCCAGCCTGCGTTACCATCTGATGCTCGGTGGCGACTTCCTGGCCCATCCCGCAGGCGAGGGCTACCCGCACCCCTACGAGGTGACCATCGTCGACCGCGAGCACGAGGTGACCCGTGGGGTCGGGGACTTCCCGGTGGCCTCCGAGCAGTACTACATGAGCGTCGACCCCAACAACGTCGTCCTGGCCGAAACCACGTTCGACGGGGCACATTTCGCGTGGCTGGACGGGCTGAGGAGCCCGGTCGCCTGGGTGCGGCAGTGGGGCCGTGGCCGGGTGTTCTACCACTCGATCGGCCATGGCCGGCAAGACCTCGCGGGTGCCGACGTCCGCAGGCTCACCAAACAGGGCATCGCCTGGGCGGCGCGGCGATAGCCAGCGGTTCGCGGTATCCCTAGCCTGCGCCGGATGCGGACCGGGGCGCGAGCCGCATCAACTGGGTGACGTGCCCGGGGCCCAGCTCTTCCAGGGCGCGGACGCCCAGTAGCCGCATCGTTCGTTCGATCTGGCCGCTGACGATCTCGATCATCCGGTTGACGCCGTCTTCGCCGCCGGCCATCAGCCCGTAGAGATACGCCCGTCCCAGCAAGGTGAATCGCGCGCCGAGCGCGACGGCCGCGACGACATCGGCACCGGACATGATTCCGGTGTCGAGGTGAACCTCGTACTCGCTGCCGACTTCCCGGACCACCTCGGGCAGCAGATGAAACGGAACCGGTGCCCGGTCGAGTTGCCTGCCCCCGTGGTTGGACAGGATGATGCCGTCCACGCCGACCCTGGCGACCTCCTTGGCGTCGGCCAGGCTCTGGATTCCCTTGACCACGACCTTGCCCGGCCATTGGTCCCGGATCCATCTGAGGTCGTCGAAATCGACGGTCGGATCGAACATCGTGTCCAGCAGTTCGCCGACGGTTCCCGACCAACGATCCAGCGAAGCGAACGACAACGGCTCGGTGGTGAGGAAATCGAACCACCACCATGGCCGCGGAATGGCGTTGGCGACCGTGCCGAGGGTCAGCTGCGGCGGGATCGAGAAGCCGTTTCGCTTGTCGCGCAGGCGCGCACCCGCCACCGGCACATCCACCGTGACCAGCAGGGTGTCGAAACCGGCGGCGGCGGCACGTTCGACCAGCGCCATGGAGCGGTCCCGGTCCTTCCACATGTACAGCTGAAACCAGTTCCTGCCGTGCGGGTTTGCCGCCTTCACGGCTTCGATGGCGGTGGTGCCCATGGTGGACAGGGAGAACGGGATTCCGTGCCGTCCCGCGGCGCGCGCCCCCGCGATCTCGCCTTCGGTCTGCATCATCCGGGTGAACCCGGTGGGTGCGATCCCGAACGGGAACCGCACCGGGGCGCCGAGGACATCCCACCCGGTGGCGACGTCGGCCACGTCTCGCAGGATCGACGGGGTGAACTCGATGTCCTCGAACGCCTGGCGGGCGCGGGCCAGCGAGATCTCGGCCTCCGCGGCGCCTTCGGTGTAGTCGAACGCGGCCTTCGGTGTGCGGCGCTGGGCTATCCGCCGCAGGTCGTACACGGTCTGCGCCTTCTGTAACCGGTTGCGTTTGAAATCCAGGCTCGGTTTCTTGAACTGCAACAGGGGTGCGAGGTCGCGGGCTTTCGGGACTTGGCGTCTGATCATCGGTGACCCTTTTGTGAGGAGGCAACACGGCCGGCCTGCAAGCATAATCCGCAGTCGGCCAGCAAATCGGGGCTCGGGTCGCCCGGCGGCCGGTTCATCCTTCCGTCACAAATTCGGCGACATGTGACAGTTGACACACGCATCGCGACGGAGCAGTCTTCCATCATTCGAGAATCTAGTTCCGAGCTATGAAAGGCCTGGTGCGTAGATGGTGTCGACGAGGATGAACCAATCGCACTGGCGCGCACCGTTATCGACTCCCTCGGGGCGCAACCATGTATGAGCAGGTGCTCGACCCCGTCGGCAACTCGCTCGCGCTGTCCGCTCTGGTCGCCGCGCTGCCCCTGCTGACGATCTTCGTCCTGCTCGGCGTCGTCCGGATGAAGGCACAGTGGGCCGGACTGATCGCGCTCGCGGTCGCGTTGGTGGTGGCCGTGGCTGCCTACGGCATGCCCGTCGGGCAGGCACTTAGCAGTGCAGCCGAAGGCGCGGTCTTCGGGTTGTTCCCGATCATGTGGATCGTCGTGACGGCCATCTGGGTCTACAACATGACGGTGACGACCGGCCATTTCGACGTCCTGCGCCGGTCGTTCGGCGCGGTGTCGACCGACCAGCGGATCCAGGCGATCATCATCGCGTTCTGCTTCGGCGCGCTGATGGAAGCCCTGGCCGGCTTCGGTACACCGGTGGCGATCAGCGCCGTCATGCTCATCGCGATGGGGTTCTCGCCGATGAAGGCGGCCACGGTGGCGCTGGTGGCAAACACCGCCCCGGTCGCGTTCGGCGCCATCGCGGTGCCGATCACGACGTTGGCCAAGATCACCGGGCTGCCGGTGGGGGAGTTGGCCTCGACCGTCGGCAGGCAGACTCCCGTCCTCGCGCTGTTCGTACCATTGGTCCTCGTCCTGCTGGTCGATGGTCGCCGTGGCGTACGGCAGTGCTGGCTGCCCGCGGTCGTCGCCGGGATCGTGTTCGCCATCGCGCAGTTCGTCTCCGCGAACTATCTGTCGGTGGAACTCACCGACATCATCGCGTCGCTCGCTTCGGCCGGAGCACTGGTCGTCCTGCTGCGGTTCTGGCAACCGGGTGAGGTGCTCGTGGTGCAGCGGGCCCGCGGGGGCGACGACGGGCAGGACCGTGTCGCCACCGTCCCGGCGTCGGCGCACGCCGCGGAATCCGGGCGGCGTGAGGGCCCCGTCCCCGATGTGACCACGGGATCGGGGCGAGTGGCCGAGGATGCCGAACCGCCGGCCGACTCCGGCCGGGACGTGCTGAAAGCCTATGCGCCGTACCTGATCATCATCGTGGTGTTCTCCGTCGCGCAGCTCGGCCCGGTCCGCACGCTGCTGGGCACAGGTGCGGTCTCGTTCCCCTGGCCGGGCCTGGACATCGCCACGGCGTCCGGCGAGCCGCCGTCGGGTGTGACGTTCTCGTTCGGCTTCCTGTCCTCGGCCGGAACCCTGCTGTTGATCTCCGGGCTGATCACCATGGCTGCACTGGGGCTGAAACCCGTTGCGGCGGTGCGGGCATTCGGTGCGACGCTCAACCAGCTCAAGTGGGCCATCCTCACCGTGGCCGCGGTCCTCGCGCTGGCGTACGTGATGAACTTCTCCGGCCAGACGATCACCATCGGCCAGTGGATCGCCGGAACCGGCAGCTTCTTCGCGTTTCTCTCTCCGGTACTCGGCTGGCTCGGTGTCGCGGTGACCGGCTCGGACACCTCGTCGAACGCGCTGTTCGGCACGCTGCAGGTCGCGGCCGCCCAACAGGCCGGGCTTAGCGAGGTGCTGGTAGCCGCCGGCAACAGCTCCGGCGGCGTGCTCGGCAAGATGATCTCTCCGCAGAATCTGGCGATCGCCGCGGCCGCCACCGCGATGCCCGGCCGGGAGGGCGATCTGTTCCGCAAGGTGATCGGATGGTCACTGGGCTTCCTGCTGGTGATGTGTGTACTCGTCTACCTGCAGTCCACCCCGGTGCTCTCGTGGATGCTGCCGTGAGTGCGGCCACCCGCTGAGTAGCTAATCGCCCGAAGAATCCGTTCGGACCGGCTTCACGTCACCTCGCGTATGGGGTTTGACCTGCGGTTTCAGCCCGCTTTTCGGCTGGATCGCGGCTCGGGAGCGCTACCCGTTATGGGAAATGCCGCCGCTGTTCCTTGCACGTATTGGGTCTGCCCGGGGTCGCCGGGGGCGATCACACTTCATGTGTGGTCGCAGCCACATGACCTGTCGACCCACAGTGCACCGACAGCCGGAAACCCGAGTCCGAGGAGACATCACGATGACAGTGACAAACGGTGGGGGTCGTTCGCTCAGCGGCGATGACGCCCATCTGCGAGTGCTGGGTTATGAAGAGAAATTCGACCGGAAGATCGGGATGTGGTCGAATTTCGCGCTCGGATTCCTCTATCTCTCGCCCATGGTGGGCGTGCTGTCGATGTTCACCCAGGCCCTCACGACGGCGGGCCCGCCGTCGATCCTGTGGCTGGTGATCGCCGCGGCAGGTCAGTTGCTGGTGGCCATGGTGTTCGGCGAGATCGTGTCGCAGTTCCCCATCGCGGGTGGGCTCTACCAGTGGGCACGCCGACTGTGGAACGGTCCATACGCCTGGATCATGTCCTGGATCTACATCGCGGGCATCGTGGTGGGCTGCACCACCACCGCGATGTTCAGCGCGGATTTCGTTCTCGCCCTGTTCCACTCGGATTCCAACATCTCCTCGACGCCGCTGCAGAAGCTGATCATCGCCACCGTGGTGGTGTTGATCTGCCTCGCGCTGAACTCCACCGGTTCCAAGACGCTGGCCACGATCGCCAAGGTCGGGCTGGCCGCCGAGGTGGCCGGCATCGTGGTGGTTGGGCTGTATCTGTTGATCTTCTCCCGCAAGAACAGCTTCTCGGTGTTGTTCGACACCATGGGCACGGGTGGCGACGGCGATTACCTGAGCGCGTTCGCCACCGCGGCCATCATCGGTCTGGTGCTCTACTACGGTTTCGAAGCCTGCGGTGAGGTCGCCGAGGAGACCCCGAACCCGAGCCGGACCATCCCCCGGTCGATGATGCTGACGGTCATCCTGGGTGGCACCGCCGCGCTGTTCGCCTTCGTCGGCTACATCCTGGCCGCGCCCAACCTGCAGGACATCGTCGACGGCAACGTCGCCAACCCGATCCCGGCCATCCTCACCGGAACGTTCGGCGAGGCGGGCACCAAGGTGTTCCTGCTGATCGCGCTGACCTCGTTCCTGGCCTGTGTCATGGGCCAGCAGGCGGCGGGCAGCCGGCTGATCTTCTCGTTCGCCCGCGACGACATGTTCCCCGGCAGCAGCATCTTCAAGAAGATCTCGGGCCGCAAGGTTCCGGTCAACGCGACGATACTGGTTGTCTCGCTGTGTATCTCTCTGTTCGTGATGTTGTACTTCCTGCCCGACGCCCTGTTCCGGGTCGCGGCCTTCCAGATGCTGGCCGGCTACTTCGCCTTCCAGATGGTGGTGTTGGCCTCGCTGCGGGCCAGGGCCAAAGGCTGGCAGCCCGGCGGGCGCTGGACGCTGGGCAGGTGGGGGTGGCCCGTGGGGATCGGGGCCCTGGTCTACGGCGTGCTGTCGATGATCGTGCTGGCCCGCCCCAACGGCGACCCGACACTGCACTTCTTCGATCGCTGGATCGCGCTGACCGGATTCGTGGTGGTGGCCGCCGTCGGGCTGATCTACATGGTGATCGCCAAGCCGTACCGGAACTCGACCGCGCCCGAGGGCGACGCCATCGAGATCGCCAACCTGCTGCGCGACCACCGCGCCAAGGACGATATGGCGGATCGGGAGGTAGTCAGCGCCAGCGACTAAGCGGGGCCGGTGCTCGAGCGGACGATCAGCTGGGTGGGTTTGACCGACCGCCGCCGGGACCGCCCCTGCAACAGATCGAGCAGGATGGTCGCGGCGGCTCTGCCTTTCTCGGCCAGCGGTTGGTGAATCGTGGTCAGGCCCACCAGATCGGCGATCGGGGCGTCGTCGAATCCGATCACCGATACCTGTCCGGGGACGGAAACACCCTTGCGGTCAAGGGCTTTGATCGCCGCCACGGCGTGGACATCGGAGGTCGCGACGATCGCGGTCGGTGGTTCGGCGCCCGATATCAGCTGTTCGGCCGCGGCCATGCCGCTGGCCATGTCGATGTCACCGGCCTCGGTCCATGGTGCCGCCGAGCGCCTCGTCGAGCTTCGCGTGGGCGGCCCGGTAGCGCTCCG
>NZ_JBSFPX010000269.1:0-7465 GCF_053588415.1 Mycobacterium sp. NPDC003449 | reverse complement strand
CACGGTCCCGGACATCATCGGTGCCGCACTCATGTGCTGTTGCCGAACTCGTAGCGTCGGCGCCCCATCAGGAACAGGAACACGGGTGCGCCGATGAGGCCGGTCACGATGCCCAGGGGCATCTCCCGCGGCGCCGCCATCTCCCGAGAGATCACGTCGACCCACACCAGGAAGAGCGCCCCGCCGCAGACCGCGACCGGCAGCATCGCGCGATGCGTGGCGCCCACCACCAGCCGCGCAGCGTGCGGCACGATCAGCCCGACGAACCCGATCCCGCCCGAGACGGCGACCAGCACGCCGACGAGCACCGCCTGGATCAGGAACAGTGCATTGCGCAGGGCCCGCACCGGCACACCGAGGGACGTGGCGGTATCGGTGCCTGCCGCGTAGGCGTCGAGCCACGAATGGATCAGCAGCGCCCCGATCAGGGCGATCAGCACAACCGCACCGGCCACCGGCACCTTCGCCCACGTCGCTCCGGCCACGCTGCCGAGCAACCAGAACATCACACTTTCGGCGGCGTGCGGATCACCGGCGGTGAACACCAGCAGCGACGACAACGCCATGAACGCCGAGGAGAGCACCACGCCCGACAAGATCAGCCGAAGAGCCGTGAGCCCGCCCTGCGCGCGGGCCACCGTGTACACGGCGAGCGTCGCCGACAGCGCGCCGATCAGCGCCCCTCCGGACAGGGCCCACAGCCCCAGCCCCGAGAGGGCGCCGAGGGTCATGACCGCCGTCGCGCCCACCGCCGCCCCGGCCGAGACGCCGAGCAGATAGGGCTCCGCCAACGGATTCCGCACGAGTGCCTGCATCAGGGCTCCGGCGAGCGCCAGGCCCGCGCCCACGATCGCCGCCAGCACCGAACGCGGTAGGCGCAGATCCCAGATGATGACGTCGTATCCCGATTCGATCACGGTGCCGGTGAACCGGCCCGCCACGGTGCGCCAGACGTCGCCGAGCGGAATGTCCTCGGCGCCGAAGGCGACCGAGACCACGATGCTCACCAGTGTGAGGACCGCGAGCACCGCGGTCAGGGCGACGACCGGAACACGTCGAACGACCGAGAAAGACGCCTTGGCGGTGCGCTGGATCAGCAAGCCTTGCCTCGATATGCCGGGGTACCTAAGCGCGAGATACACGGTGGACACAACCGAAAACGGCAGGTATTCGGACTCGGGAGCCGACGAATTCCACGCCTGCCCGGAGGTGCTCCGGGTCGGTGGTGAATCCGTCTCCCATACCGCTGCGCGTCAGTCCCGGATTCCCACCGGGTTCCCTGACATCCGCGATGCACGGATGTGACCGTTCTCAGCGCCGAGGCTACCTCATGCCCAGCAGGGACGAGAGGACCCGCCTACGACCATCTGCGCGTCGGGCCGCGATTGGCCCGGTTCGCCCAGCACGGCGTGTGCCAGTGCCTGCGGTCCTCGATATCGCCGAAATCCACCGGGAGCACCACGACATGGGCTGTGCCCGGACGGATCTCGTGATCGCATCCGGGGCAGCGATAGCTCTTGACGGCCCTCGCGGCGGCGACCTGACGCACCTCGTAATCGTGACCGTCGGGGCCGGTTTCGACCCGGCGTGCCGACAGCGACGGCGGCAGCGGCGGCGGCCGCCAGGGTGGCCCGCGCCGACGCGACATCAGAACAGCCGGTACTCGTCGCTGTCCATACCGCGCATCTGGTCGTAATCCAAAGTGACGCAGCGGATTCCGCGATCAGTAGCGAGTGTGCGGGCCTGCGGCTTGATCTGCTGGGCGGCGAACACCCCGGTCACCGGGGCCAGAACGGTGTCACGGTTGAGCAGCTCAAGGTAGCGGGTCAGCTGTTCGACACCGTCGATCTCGCCGCGGCGCTTGATCTCGACGGCCACCGAGCCGCCGAGTTCGTCGCGGCACATCAGGTCCACCGGACCGATCGCGGTCGGATACTCGCGGCGCACCAACGTGTATCCGGTACCCAGCAGTTCGACATGTTCGGCCAGCAGGGCCTGCAGGTGCGCCTCCACACCGTCCTTGACCAGGCCGGGATCGACACCGAGCTCATGGCTGGAGTCGTGCTCAACATCCTCGACGGTGATCCGCAGCTGCTCACCGGCCTTGTTCTCGACCACCCAGCGGACCGCACCCGTCGCGTCCTGGTCACCGACATCCTCCTCGACGACCCAACACGGCGGGCTCATCCAGTTCAGCGGCTTGTAGGCACGATCGTCGGCGTGCACGCTGACCGAGCCGTCGGCTTTGAACAGCAGCAGCCGACGGGCCGACGGCAGGTGGGCGGTCAGCCGCCCTACGTAGTCGACGGTGCACTGGGCTATGACGAGGCGCACCCGATCCACCTTAAGGGCATCGCGAACGAACTAGGCTGGCGCCACAATGAACGCCGATAATTCGGTCGCGCGGCGGCTGGGCCGGGTGTTGGAGACCGTCACCAGGCAGAGCAGCCGACTCCCGTCCACCGCGCCGGAGTACGGCTCGTGGCTGCTCGGCCGGGTTTCGGAGAGCCAGCGTCGCCGCCGGATCCGGATCCAGATCATCCTCACGACATTCGTCGTCGTCGCCAACCTGCTGGGCATCGGTGTCGCGACCCTTGTCGTGATGGTGGCGTTTCCGACACCCAGCGTCTTCGAGCCGGAGGTCCGCTGGATCACCTTCGCGGCGGTACCCGCCTACATCACCGCCGCACTGGTGATCGGCGTGTTCTGGGCGACCCGGCGGGTGATCAGGAACGTGCGCTGGGCCATCGCCGAGCGCACGCCCACCAAGGAGGACCAGCGCAACACCTTCCTCGCCCCATGGCGGATGACCCGGGTGTTGTTGGTCCTGTGGGGCATCGGCGCGATCGTGCTGACCACCCTCTACGCGTTCGCCGACCCCAACTACATCCCGAAGTGGCTGCTGGGAGTGAGCTTTCCCGGCATCGTGGTCTCGGCCAGTTGCTACCTGTTTACCGAGTTCGCCCTGCGCCCGGTGGCCGCCCAGGCTCTGGAGGCCGGCCGCCCGCCGCGGCGGATGGCCGAGGGAATCATGGGCCGCACCATGCTGGTCTGGGCCCTCGGTTCCGGTGTGCCGGTGCTCGGCATCTTCCTGGCGGCGTTGCTCACGCTGATCCTGCGCAACGTCACCCCCACCCAGTTCGCGGTCGCCGTGATGATTCTCGCGTTGTTCGCGCTCATCTTCGGATTCATCCTGATGTGGATTCTGGCCTGGCTCACCGTGACGCCGGTGCGGGTGGTGCGCGCGGCGCTCAACCGGGTCGAAGAGGGCGACTTCCACACCAACCTGGTGGTCTTCGACGGCACCGAACTCGGCCAGCTGCAACGCGGTTTCAACTCGATGGTGCGCGGGCTGCGGGAACGCGAGCGGGTCCGCGACCTGTTCGGCCGCCACGTCGGCCGCGAGGTGGCGGCACTGGCCGAACAGCAACGCCCCCGGCTCGGAGGCGAAGAACACCATGCCGCAGTGATTTTCGTGGACATCATCGGATCCACCCAGTTGGTCGCCGGCCGACCGGCGACCGAGGTGGTGGAACTGCTGAACCGCTTCTTCGCCGTCATCGTCGAGGAGGTCGACCGCCATCACGGGCTGGTCAACAAGTTCGAGGGCGACGCGGTGCTCGCGGTGTTCGGCGCGCCGGTGCGGCTGAGCGATCCCGAGGGCGAGGCGCTGGCGGCCGCGAGAACCATCGTGCGCCGGTTGGGCACCGAGATGCCGGAACTGGACGCGGGCCTCGGCGTGGCCGCCGGTCAGGTGGTCGCGGGCAATGTCGGTGCCAGGGAGCGCTTCGAATACACCGTGATCGGCGGACCGGTCAACGAGGCGGCCCGGCTGTGTGAGTACGCCAAATCGGTCCCCGGCTATCTGGTGGCGTCCTCGGACACCGTCGCGGGGGCTACCGAAACAGAAAGTGCCCATTGGGTATTGGGTGATACGGTGACGTTGCGCGGGCTCAGCGAACCGACCCGGCTTGCGGTGCCTGCCTAGTCCGGGCGGGGCTGTCTGGCCGCGTCGACCGCCTCGTCCACGCTGCCGAACACCACCGCGTCGTACTCGCCGCGTCGCGACACCGGCACCACCCGGCCGTCGGGATCGACCAGGTAGCTCTCCCGGCCCGCGGCGGTCAGACCGGCCCGCATCCCGGTCAGCATCCGGCGCGCCGCATCGTCGATGTCGTCGACCCGGCTCACCTCAAGAATCGCCACCTGGTACCGGTCCATCTGATGCGCGACGGTCCGCAGCACCTGCTCGGCACCCGCGAACAGCAGATCGCCCTGGACTTCGTACACCCGGACACCGGAACCGGCGTCGTAGACGGCCCGCAGGGTCGACGAGGATTCCCGGCCCACGGACAGGAAGTGCAGCCCGAGCTGTGCGGAGAGGCTGCGGCACACCTCGACACCGCGCACACTGTTGCCCCTGGTGTCCAGCGGCGGCGAGTAGACACCGATTCCGAGTTGCCCGGGCAGCACCGCGAGAATGCCGCCGCCCACCCCGCTCTTGGCGGGCAGGCCTACGGCGCTGACCCAGTCGCCCGTGGCGTCGTACATACCGCAGGTCACCATGACACTCAGGGTCCGCCGCACCACCTGGGCGTCGGTGACCCGCCTGCCGGTCAACGGGTTGAACCCGCCCCTGGCCAACGTGGCGGCCATCCGGGCGAGGTCGGTGCTGGTGACCCTGATCGAGCACTGCCGGACGTACACGTCGAGCGCCCCGTCCGGATCGCCCTGGAGCGCGCCGAAGCTCCGCAGCATGTAGGCGATGGCCCGGTTGCGGTCCCCGGTCGCCATCTCGGAGGCGTACACACCCAGATCGACCTCGAGGCGGCGCCCGGCGCAGGCCGAATAGAACTCGTGGATCCGGTTGAACCGCTCGTCGGGCGTGTCGCCGGGGATCAGCGAGACGGCCGTGATCGCGCCGGCGTTGATCATCGCGTTCTTCGGCGTCTTGGTGGACTCGTCCACGCTGATCTCGTTGAATGCCTCGCCGGAGGGCTCGACCCCGATGGATGCGTCGACCGCCCTGGTCCCGATCTGATCGAGCGCCAACGCGTAGGTGAACGGTTTGGAGATCGACTGGATGGTGAATTGCACTGCGGCGTCGCCGGATTCATACACATAGCCGTCCGAGGCCGACAGGCTCAGACCGAACCCGTCGGGGTCGACGTGGGCGAGCTCGGGGATGTAGTCGGCCGGTTTGCCGCCCCGCAACCCGGCGTGCTCGGTGCGGATCTGATCCAGATAGTGCTGTACCAGGTCGACCACGGGGTGCAGTGTAGCCGCGTCCGCCCCTGCGCCGGCCGGACGACCATGTCGGTTTTCCGCCAGAGGTGTCGGTGCCATCGTGTAATCGTTGATTCGTGCACGACGATTCCGAACGCTGCTACCGGGCCGTCCAGTCCAAGGACGCCCGGTTCGACGGCTGGTTCGTCACGGCCGTGCTCACCACCGGGATCTACTGCAGGCCGAGCTGCCCGGTCCGGGCGCCGTTCGCCCGCAATGTGCGGTTCTACCCGACCGCGGCCGCCGCGCAGGGCGCCGGGTTCCGCGCCTGTAAACGCTGCAGGCCGGACGCCTCGCCGGGATCCCCGGAGTGGAACGTCCGCGGCGATGTGGTCGCCAGATGTATGCGGCTGATCGCCGATGGCACGGTCGACCGCGAGGGGGTGACCGGGTTGGCGGCGCGGGTCGGGTACACGACGCGGCAGCTGCAACGGATCATGCAGGCGGAGCTGGGCGCCAATCCGCTCGCACTGGCCAGGGCGCAACGCACCCAGACCGCCCGGGTGCTGATCGAGACCACCGAATTGCCGTTCGGCGATGTCGCTTTCGCGGCCGGCTTCGCTTCGATCCGGCAGTTCAACGACACGGTGCGGGCGGTCTGCGATCTGACCCCCACCGAGCTGCGTCGTCGCGCCCGGACCCGGTTCGCCCGCGATCACACCTCCTCCGGCGCATTGTCGCTACGGCTCCCGGTGCGGACCCCGTTCGCCTTCGAGGGGTTGTTCGGGCACCTGGCCGCCAGCGCCGTTCCCGGGGTCGAGGAGGTGCGCGGGGACCGTTTCCGGCGCACTCTGCGGCTGCCGAACGGCCAGGGCATCGTGAGCCTGAGCCCGCGGCCCGACCATGTCCGGTGCGAGCTGGTGCTCGACGACTTCCGCGACCTCTCGGCGGCGATCGCGCGGTGCCGACGGCTGCTCGATCTCGACGCCGACCCCGAGGCCATTATCGACGCGCTGAGCGCCGACCCCGACCTGCGCGCCGTGGTGGCCAAGGCGCCGGGGCAACGCATCCCGAGGAGCGTCGACGAGGCCGAGTTGGCGCTGCGCGTCGTGATCGGCCAGCAGGTGTCGATCAAGGCGGCCAGCACCCACGTCGCCCGCCTGGTGGCTGCGTACGGGATCCCGGTCCGCGATGAGGGCGGCGGCCTGACCCACGTGTTTCCCGGGGTGGCCGAGCTCGGCGATATCGACCCGGCGCACCTGGCGATGCCGCAGTCCCGGAAACGGACGGTCACCGGATTGGTCCGGGCGTTGGCCTGCGGCGACGTGATACTCGACCCGGGCTGCGACCGGGACCTGGCGCGCACCCAGCTGCTGGCCCTGCCCGGCATCGGGCCGTGGACCGCCGAGGTGGTCGCCCTGCGGGGGCTGGGCGATCCCGATGCGTTCCCGAGCGGCGACCTGGGCGTGCGGTTGGCCGCCGAGCAACTCGGACTGCCCGCCGAGCCGGCGGCGCTGACCAGACACAGCGCCCGATGGCGTCCCTGGCGGGCATACGCGACCCAGCACCTGTGGACGACGCTCGATCATGCCGTGAACGACTGGCCGCCGAACGCGCACCAACCGGACAAGCACCAGGAGAGAACATGACGACGAATACGGCCGGCTTGCGGTCCCGCACCATCGACAGCCCGGTCGGGCCGCTCACCTTGGCCGGACGCGACGGCAGGCTGATGCATCTGCGGATGGTCGATCAGACCTATGAACCCAGCCATGCCGGCTGGGAGCCCGACGACACCGCGTTCCCCGATGTGGTGGAGCAGTTAGCCGGGTACTTCGCCGGCGAACGCACCGACTTCGATCTGGAGCTCGAGCTGGTCGGGACGACGTTTCAGCGGCGGGTGTGGGAGGTGCTGCGGACGATCCCGTACGGGCAGACCTGCGCCTACGGTGATATCGCGCGTGAGATCGGGTCGCCCGGCGCATTTCGCGCCGTGGGTTTGGCCAATGGTCATAATCCCGTCGGCATCATCGTGCCGTGCCATCGGGTGATCGGCGCCAACGGAAGCCTGACCGGATATGGCGGCGGTCTCGAACGTAAACGGGCACTGCTCGATCTAGAAAAGAGCCGGACGATGCCGGCCCTTTTCGATTAGGAAGCCACGCACGAAATGGCCCGCCGATTCCGGTGATTTTGTTGTGGAAATGCCTGAGCCCCCCAATGGGTATTGGGGGGCTCA
>NZ_JBSFPX010000268.1:0-7563 GCF_053588415.1 Mycobacterium sp. NPDC003449 | reverse complement strand
GGCTGGTAACCCACGGCCGAAGGCATGCGGCCCAGCAGGGTCGACACCTCGGAACCGGCCTGGGTGAACCGGAAGATGTTGTCGATGAACAGCAGCACGTCCTGGCCCTGCTCGTCGCGGAAGAACTCCGCCATGGTCAACGCGGACAGCGCGACACGCATACGGGTGCCTGGCGGCTCATCCATCTGGCCGAACACCAGCGCGGTGTCCTTGAGCACGTTGGCATCCTCGAGCTCGACCCACAGGTCGTTGCCCTCACGGGTGCGCTCCCCCACGCCGGCGAACACCGAGGTACCACCGAAGTTGCGGGCGATGCGGTTGATCATCTCCTGGATCAACACCGTCTTACCCACACCGGCACCACCGAACAGCGCGATCTTGCCGCCACGCACGTACGGGGTGAGCAGGTCGACGACCTTCAGGCCGGTCTCCAGCATCTCGGTGCGGGGCTCGAGGTCGGCGAAGGCAGGCGGCTTGCGGTGGATCGACCAGTGGTCGAAGTCCTTGCCGTAGCCCGGATCGTCGAGGCAGTCGCCGAGCGCGTTGAACACGTGGCCCTTTACGCCGTCGCCGACGGGGACCGAGATCGAGGCTCCGGTGTCGGACACCTCGACGCCACGGACCAGGCCATCGGTGGGCTGCATCGAGATGCAGCGCACCAGGTTGTCGCCGAGGTGCTGGGCGACCTCAAGCGTCAGGGTCTTGGCGAGCGCACCGAACGTGATCTCGGCGTGCAGCGCGTTGAACAGGTCGGGCACCGAGCCCCTCGGGAACTCGACGTCCACCACCGGACCGGTGATTCGGACAACGCGACCCGCGGTCTTGGTGTCTACGGCAGCAGTCATAATTTTTCTCTTCTTCGCTTTCCTACGGGGCTCTGTCGGTGATCCGGCTAGCGCGCGTCGGCCAGCGCGTTGGCACCGCCGACGATCTCACTGATTTCCTGGGTGATCTGCGCCTGACGCTCACGGTTCGCTTCCAGTGTGAGCGCCTTGATCAGATCGTCGGCGTTGTCGGTGGCCGACTTCATGGCCCGCCGGCGCGACGCCAGTTCCGAAGCCGCCGCTTCCAAGAGTGCCGCATACACCCGGGTGGCGATATAACGCGGCAGCAGTGCGTCGAACAGTGTCTCGGCATCGGGCTCGAACGAGTACAGCGTGTGCGGGCCGGCCTCGGGCTCACCGACATACTCAATGTCCATCGGAGCGATCCGCCGCGCGACCGTGGTCTGCGACAGCATCGACCGGAACTCGGTGGACACGATGTGCAGTTCGTCGACACCGAGGATCCCGTCGACTCCGGCGTCGTCACCCTCGTCGTCGGCGCCGGACATGAACGCCGTCACCAGGGTCTCGGCGATCTCCTTGGCGTTCTCGTAGGTCGGCTGCTCGGAGAAGCCGGTCCACGAGTCGGTCACCTCGCGTTGCCGGAAGCTGTAGTAGCCCAGGGCTTTGCGGCCGACGACGTAGAGCACCGGGTTCTTACCCTCGTCGCGCAGCAGCGAGAAGAGCTCCTCGGCCCGGCGCAGCACATTCGCGTCGTACGCACCGCACTTGCCTCGGTCCGACGACATCACCAACACGCCGGCCCGCTTGGGCGCCTCCCGCTCGACGAGCAGGGGGTGATCCAGCGCGCTGGCCCCGGCCAGCTCGGTGAGCATGTTGGTGATCTCGGTGGAATAGGGCCGGGCCGCTTCGACCCGGGCCTGCGCCTTACCGATCCGCGACGTGGCGATCAGCTCCAGGGCCTTGGTGATCTTCTTGATCGACCCTGCCGCGCGGATACGTCCGCGCAGCTCGCGCACTGTGGCTGCCATACGTTACCTATGCCTTCTTGGGAGCAGGCTTGCGGACCTTGACCGATTCCTTCTCCAGGTCCTCGGCGTCCAGGGCGTCGACATCCGCCTCCTTGACGACGACCGAGCTGCCGTCAGAAGCCGAGAAGCCCTTCTTGAATTCGTTGATGACCGAAGCCAGCTTCTCCTCGGCCTCCTCGGAGAGCTTCTTGGTCTCCTTGATCCCGCTGAGGATGTCGGAGTGGCTGGCCTTGACATGCTCGAGCAGCTCGGCCTCGAATCGCGCGACGTCGTCGACCGGAACCGAATCCAGGTGGCCCTTGGTGCCGAGGAAGATCGCGACGACCTGGTCCTCGACCGCCATCGGGCTGTACTGCGGCTGTTTGAGCAGCTCGACCAGGCGGGCGCCGCGGTCCAGCTGCGCCTTCGACGTGGCATCCAGATCGGAGGCGAAGGCGGCGAAGGCCTCCAACTCGCGGTACTGCGACAGGTCCAGACGCAGCGAGCCCGCCACCTCTTTCATGGCCTTGATCTGTGCGGCACCACCGACGCGGGAGACCGACACACCGACGTTGATGGCCGGTCGCACACCCTGGTTGAACAGGTCGGACTCCAGGAAGCACTGCCCGTCGGTGATCGAGATGACGTTGGTCGGGATGTAGGCCGAGATGTCGTTGGCCTTGGTCTCGATGATCGGCAGCCCGGTCATCGAGCCGCCGCCGAGCTCGTCGGAGAGCTTCGCGCAGCGCTCCAGCAGACGCGAGTGCAGGTAGAAGACGTCACCCGGGTAGGCCTCGCGACCCGGCGGGCGGCGCAGCAGCAGCGAGATCGCGCGGTAGGCCTCGGCCTGCTTGGTGAGGTCGTCGAACACGATCAGCACGTGCTTGCCGTCATACATCCAGTGCTGGCCGATCGCCGAGCCGGTGTAGGGCGCGAGCCACTTGAAGCCTGCGGAATCGGACGCTGGTGCCGCGACGATGGTGGTGTACTCCATCGCACCGCCCTCTTCCAGGGCCCGCTTCACGCTGGCGATCGTGGTGCCCTTCTGGCCGACCGCGACGTACACGCAACGCACCTGCTGGTCGGGGTCGCCGGTCTCCCAGTTCTCCCGCTGGTTGAGGATGGTGTCGACGCAGACCGCGGTCTTGCCGGTCTTGCGGTCACCGATGATCAGCTGGCGCTGGCCGCGACCGATCGGGGTCTGGCTGTCGATGGCCTTGATACCGGTCTGCAGTGGCTCGCCGACGCCCTGGCGCTGCACCACCGAGGGGGCCTGCAGCTCCAGCGCACGCCGGGCCTCGGCGGCGATATCGCCCTGCCCGTCGATCGGCTGGCCCAACGGGTTGATGACGCGGCCCAGGAAGGCGTCGCCGACCGGGACCGAGAGCACCTCGCCGGTGCGCTTGACCTGCTGGCCCTCTTCGATCTTCTCGAACTCACCCAGGATGACGGCGCCGACGCTGTGCTCGTCGAGGTTGAGCGCCACGCCGAGGACACCGCCGGGGAACTCCAGCAGCTCCTGCGTCATGACCGAGGGCAGACCCTCGACGTGGGCGATGCCGTCACCGGCGTCGATGACGGTGCCGATCTCTTCACGCTCGGTGTCGGCGGAAAACGAGGATACGTAGTCCTCGATGGCACCTTCGATATCAGCAGCCGAGATTGTCAACTCTGCCATGGTTTTTCGTCTTCCTACCTTGTGTTCTTGGGTGGTTCGTGGGTCTGGGTGCTCAGTCAGGCAGCCCGGTTTGGGCAGCTGCCAGCCGCGCAGCGATGGAGCCGTCGATCACTTCGTCGCCGACGGTGATCGACAGGCCGCCGAGCAGTTCCGGGTCGACGTGCAGCTGCACCGACACGGGGTGGCCGTAGATGCGGGTGAGCACCTCGGTCAGCCGGGTGCGCTGGGCGTCGCTGAGGTCGGCGGCAGCGGTCACATGGGCGACCACCTCACCGCGGCGCGCAACGGCGAGCTCGGCGAGGTCGATGACGGCCTCGTCGGCACGCTCACCGCGCAACAGCCCGACGGTCTGGCCGAGCAGTGCCGCCGCGGTCCCGTTCACCCCGGAGCCACCGGTGAGCACCTTGTCCAACAAGCCGACCCGGCCGTCGGCCGGCGTGGTGTAGTCGCTCAACGCGGCCGACAGCCGGGGCTCGGCGTCGAGGACCCGGCCGAACCGGAACAGCTGGTCCTCCACCTCGTCGACCTCACCGGCGGTCTCGGCGCGCTTGAGCAGTGCCAGCCGCGCGGTGTGTTCGATCGCGTCGACCAGGTTCGACTCGGTCGACCAGCGCTGCGACACGGCGGTGCGCAGCACGTCCAGCGCGGTGGCGCCGACCTTGCCGGACAGCAGCGAGTCCAGCAGCCGCACCTTGGGTGCCGGATCGTCGGTGGGCTCGGCCAGATGCTTGTTGAGTACGGTCTCGGACAGCAGCAGCTTGGCCACCGAGGCCAGATCGTCGGCGAGCGCAGTGAGCGCGCCGGCGTCCAGACCGCCCGCCACCGAGTCGAACTTCTCCACCACGACGGCCAGGGATTCACGGCTGGCGGCGCGCAGCTTGGCCATCGCCGCGGTGTCGATCACCGCCGACGACGGTGCCATCTGATCCAGCTCGGCCAGGAACCGGTCGACGGTGGCCGCCTGCGCGGCCGGGTCGGCGACGTGGGCCCGCACCAGGGCGTCGGCCTTGGTCACCGACTCCGCACCGAGCCCGGTCCGCAACTGGCGGATGAGCTGCTGACGCATCAGCGCGACCTGCTGGACGCCCTGGGCCTTGATCCGATCGGCTTCCGTGCCCGCCTGCTCGGCCAACTGCGCGGAGATCCGTTCGGAGTCCTGCCTGGCCTCGTCGGTGACCTTCGCCGACTCGGCCTTGGCGTCGGCGAGCGACTTGGCGTGCATCGCATCGGCGTCGGCGAGCTTCTGTGACGCCTCGGCACTCTCCGCGAGCGCGACGCGCACGGCTTCCTGCTGCTTGGCCATCAGCGTCTTCACCGGCGGCACCACATACTTCCAGAGGATGAATGCGATGACGGCGAAGCCGATCAGCTGCCCGATGAATATCGACATCTACTGTGTCCCACCTGATTTCACGTCCACGCCGAGGATCCGGCTGGCCAGCGTGGCGGACAGCCCGTCCACCGAGGGCTCGAGCCCGCTGCGCACCTGATCGCCCTGCGCCGACAACTGCGCATCGGCCTGCCGCAGGTTCTCGGCCACTTCGCCACCGGCTTCGGCGCGCTTCTCGTCGACCACTTGGCGGCCGGACGCCCTGGCCTCGTCGCGGATCGACGATGCCTGGGACCGGGCCCCGGCCATCGTCTCGTCGTAGTCGGCCCGTGCCGCCGCGACCTGTTCGGCCGACTTGCGGTTGTCGGCCGCGGTCTTGGCCAGCATCGCTTCCCGCTCCGCCAGCACCTTGCCGACCGGCGGCACAACCCATTTCGCGATCACGCCGAGCACGATCAGGAAGATGAGCAGCACCGCGAAGAAGGTGCCGTTGGGGACCAGGAAGTTGCTCTGGCCCCCACCGCCTTCCTCCGCTGCCTGGCTGGCGGCCAGGATTCTTGCGCTCAATTCACCCATGCCGACGGACTACTGCAGACCCGGGGTGGCGAAGACGAACAGCGCCATGAAGGCCAGGTTGATGAAGTACGCCGCCTCAACCAGACCAACCGTGATGAAGAACGGGGTGAACAGCCGGCCCTGGGCCTCGGGCTGCCGGGCGATGCCCGAGATCAGCGCGTTACCCGCGATGCCGTCACCGATGCCAGCGCCGATGGCGCCGCCACCCATGATCAATCCACCGCCGATCAGAGCGCCGGCCGTGATGATGGCGTTTGGATCGAGTTCCATTCCTTTTATCCTCCTTGATAACTGGTGGCCGTGCCGCCAGAGTCTGTGGTCACTTCGGTCGTAGCTGGGTTATGCGGTTCAGTGCGCGTGTTCGTCTTCCAACTCCATCGCCTGGCTGAAGTACAGGATCGTCAGCAGCGAGAAGATGAACGCCTGAATCAGGCCGACGAAGAGGTCGAAGGTCTTCCAGATCGCGTTGGGCGCCCACTGGATGTACCAGGGGAACATCGCGATCAGCGACACCAGGATGCCGCCGGCGAAGATGTTGCCGAAAAGTCGGAGGGCCAGCGAGATCGGCTTGGCCAGTTCCTCGACGATGTTGATCGGCGCGAGCAGCGCGACGTGGCCCTTGACCACCTTGACCGGGTGCCCGACGATGCCGCGGCGCCAGATCCCCGCGATGTGGTAGGCGCAGAACACGAACAGGGCCAGCGCCAGCACGAAGTTGATGTCGGAGGCCGGCGGCTTGTACCACTCGGCGGCGGCGCCGTCGGATCCGCCGTACTGCAGCGGCAGCACCGCGAGCCAGTTCGAGATCAGGATGAACACGAAGATCGCGATCGCCAGGGGAAGCACGAACGGCGCGACCTTCATGCCGATCGCGCTTTCGATCTGGCCGCGCATCTGGATGGTGAGGGCCTCCCAGAAGAGCTGCACGCCACCGGGCACACCGGTCGAGGTGACCTTGGACTTCAGGAAGAAGGCCAGCCCGATCACGATCACCGCGGTGATCGCGGTGGCCAGGATGGTGTCACCGTTGAACGTCATCCCCAACAGTTCGAACACCATCGTGTGGTGCCCGACGTGGATGGCGGCGCCGCCTTCTTCGGCAGCCAGCACGGTCGTCGTCTGCGTCATAGAGGAAAGCTCAACCCTTCGATTCCGTATCCAAGACGTCCAGGCCGTTGGCGCGGATCTTCCGCAGCACCGGAATGCTGGTGCTCATCACCAGCAACGCCTGGAACACCGCAAGCCCGAACAGCACCGCAATGCCGCCGGAGGTTCTGAAGACAAATGCGATGGCGAGTGCGATCGCGGTGATGACCAGCAGCCTGGTCGCCGAGTTGACCGCCATCTTCTTCTTGAGCGGATGGTCCTCGGCGGTGATCGATTCGACCGCGCGCCGGACCAGCAGGGCGTTGACCAGGCCGAGACCGAGGCCGGCCCCGAAGAAGACGCCGAACAAGATGTGGCCGGTGAAGCCGGAGGCGAGCACCGCGAGCGCGGTCAGTGCGACGCAGACGATCAGCAGGCGTACCGGCCGGAAGGCCACCGACGGAAACACCAACGGCGCGTCCTGCGCTGGCGTCGTCACCGATTCACCCCTATCCCGCTGTCACGGAAGTCGTCCCCTTGTACCAGCATTGGCTGGAAATATCCTGTGCGTGCCCGACGAGCGTATCGGAGGGCGACGGGCGCGCTGGATTCACCCAAGGGGTAGCTCCCTTTGTCGGTCGTATATCGGCGCCGATCGGTTCGTCGAATCGATGGGCCGGGCCGGCAACCCGCGAGGTTTTTCGGGTTCTGCCAGTAAAGTACCACATGGTAGGCAGCCAAAAACGGGGCCTACTACTTTTTGTCGTACTAATCCTGCGGGGCCCCGTCGGCACCCTCTTCACCCGGTCCGGCCGGACGCAGAAGCGGGATCAGGGTCACCACGATCGCGACGAGAATAGCGGCGATCATCACCGCGCCGGTGTAGCGCGGATCGAAGAAGATCGTGCTGGCCGCGCCGAACGCGATGATGCCCACCCACAGGTAGATCAGCAGCACGGCCCGGCGGTGCGAATGGCCGATCTGCAGCAGCCGGTGGTGCAGATGCATCTTGTCCGGGCTGAGCGGGCTACGGCCGGCCCGGGTGCGTCGCACGATCGCCAGCAACGTGTCCAGCGCGGGCACCAGCATCACCGCGAC
>NZ_JBSFPX010000267.1:0-7630 GCF_053588415.1 Mycobacterium sp. NPDC003449 | reverse complement strand
GGGTGCGCAGATCGAACGTCAACGCGGCAGACATGGAGGGGTCACGATGAGAGTTCTGGTTGCCGGGTTCCAGCACGAGACGAACACCTTCGCTCCCGAACCCGCCCGCTACGCCAATTTCAGGAACGGGGAAGGCTTTCCGTCCCTACGCCGTGGTGCAGGCCTGTTCGATCTGGAGCACGTCAACATCCCGGCCGGCGGATTCCTGGCCGCGGCGCGCAGGCAGGACTGGACGGTCCTGCCGGTGCTGTGGGCCGCGGCCAGCCCGAGCGGACCGGTGGAGGCCGAGACCTTCGAGCGGATCGTCGGAGAGATCGTCGACACCGCCCGGTCGCAGACCCCGGACGCGGTGTATCTGGACCTGCACGGGGCGATGGTCGCCGAGCACCACGACGACGGCGAGGGCGAACTGTTGGCACGGCTGCGTGCGACCGTCGGACCTGAGGTGCCGATCGTCGCGAGCCTCGACCTGCACGCCAACGTGTCCGAGCGAATGTTCGACTGCGCCGACGCCCTGGTCTGCTACCGCACCTACCCGCACATCGACATGGCCGAGACCGGGTCGCGCGCGGCGGCACTGCTGGCCCGCCTCGCTTCCGGCGAGCGGTTCGAGCTGGCGTGGCGCCGTGTCCCGTTCCTGATCCCGATCAACTCGGGCTGCACGGACCTGGAACCGGCCCGTTCGATCTACGGCCGGCTCGCCGCGACCGGCGGCGACACCGCCTTCCTGTCCTTCGCCGCGGGTTTCCCGGCCGCCGATATCGCGGACTGCGGGCCGACCGTGTGGGGCTACGGCTCCGGTGGGGCCGCAGCGATCGCCGCGATGGTCGATCAGACCTACCAGGAGGTCACCGCCGACGAGGGCAAGTGGGCGGTCACCCTGGTCGACCCGCCCGAAGCGATCCGACTCGGGCTGGCCACCCCGGGGACGGGTCCGGTGATCATCGCCGACACCCAGGACAATCCGGGTGCCGGTGGTTCGGCGCGCACCACCGGCCTACTGCGGGCCCTGCTCGCCACGGGCAGCGCCGAGCCCACCGCGATCGGGTTGATCACCGACCCCGGTGCGGCCGCGGCCGCCCTGGCGGCGGGGGTCGGAGCCGGCGTGGACCTGAGCATCGGCGGTGAGCCCGCGGTGCCCGGCGACGAACCCGTCCGGGGCCGGTTCATCGTGGAGGCGGTCTCCGGCGGGCTGTGCCGGTTCGACGGCCCGATGCTGAACGGGACACAGGTCGACCTGGGCACCACCGCGTGCCTGCGTTCGGATGCCGTCCGGGTGGTCGTGACATCCGGTCGCACACAGGTATTCGACCGCAATCTGTTCCGCATGGTCGGCATCGACCCCGAGGACCAGCGGGTCGTCGTGGTGAAGAGTTCCGTGCACTTCCGGGGAGACTTCGCACCGATCGCCAGGGCGGTGCTGGTGGCCCGCTCGCCGGGCCTGATGGCGGCCGATCCGGCCGAGCTGACCTGGCGCAAACTGCCGTCGTCGATGCGGGTCACACCTGGATCCGGCCGGACGGCCCGGTCCATGTCGGGGACGGCGCGTTGACGGCGCGCAGCACCGCCGCCATCGACGCCCCGAGCACCGAATCGCTACGGCCACACGCCCAGGCCGGGCGGCCCGCCGACCGGAACTCCAGATAGCTGATCGCGGTGTTACCGATCGACTGCTGGGTCAGGCTGAGCACCTCGATCGGCCGGCCGAGCCCCGCCAGCGCCCGGGTGAGCGCGTCCACCGGGCCGATCCCCCGGTGGATGCTGGTGTCGGTGCGCCCGTCGACGGCCAGGGTCAGCTCGGTGACTGCCGCGGCCCCGTCGCCGCCGGTGTGCCAGTCCTTGAGTTCGACCGGCCCGCCGGACCCCAGATAGGCCTCCTCGAACTGGTCCAACAGTTCGGCGGCGGTGACCTCCGCGCCGCTCGTATCGGTGCGGGCCTGGACCCGGCGGGCGAAATCGATCTGCAGCCGCCGGGGCAGGTCGTATCCGTACCCGGTCAGCAGCAGGTAGGCGATGCCACCCTTGCCCGATTGTGAATTCACCCGGATCACCGCATCGTAGGTGCGCCCGATGTCGGCCGGGTCGATCGGCAGATACGGTACCCGCCAGTCGACTTCATGCTCCGGGCGACCGAGCGCGGCGGCCCGGTCGCGGTGTTCGGCGAAACCCTTCTTGATCGCGTCCTGATGGGTTCCGGAGAACGCCGTGTGCACCAGATCCCCGACATAGGGGGGGCGTTCGTGAATCGGCATCCGGGTGCAGTGCGATACGGTCCTGGCGATCTCGTCGATGTCGGAGAAATCGATCATCGGGTCCACGCCCTGGGCATGCAGATTGAGCGCCAGGGTGGCGATGTCGACGTTGCCGGTGCGTTCGCCGTTGCCCAGGACGCAGCCCTCCACCCGCTGGGCGCCGGCCAGGACGGCCAGTTCGGCGCAGGCGATTCCGGTCCCACGGTCGTTGTGCGGGTGCACCGACAGGATCACACCGTCGCGGCGCGACAGGCTGCGATGCATGTACTCGATCTGATCGGCGTACACATTCGGGGTCGCGACCTCCACGGTGGCGGGCAGGTTGAGGATGACCGGTCGGTCCGGAGTGGCCTGCCACAGGCCGGTCATCGCATCGCACAGCTCGAGCACATAGTCGGGTTCGGTGAGGTTGAACACCTCCGGCGAGAACTCGAACCGGACATTGGGCCGGTCACCGGTGAATTCGAGGACATCGCGCCACCGGCCAGGATCAGCTCGCGCAGATCGTGACGATCCTGGCCCAGCACCACATCCCGCCACACCGGGGCGGTCGCGGCGTACATGTGAATGACGACGTCGTTGCCGATGCCGCGCACCGATTCGGCCGTCCGCTCGATCAGATCACGGCGGGCCGGAGTGAAAACCACGATCGTCACATCGGGCGGGGCGATATCGGATTCGGCCAGCAGCCGGACGAAGTCGAAGTCGGTCTGGGATGCCGACGGATACCCGACCTCGATCTCCTTGTAGCCCATCGCCACCAGCAGTTCGAAGAGGCGGCGCTTGCGGGCCGGGTCCATCGGCTCGGCCAGTGCCTGGTTGCCGTCACGCAGGTCCACCGGGACCCACAACGGCGCCACGGTGATCCGGGCATCCGGCCAATATCGTTGCGGGGACGGGACTTCGACTCGGTCGTAGATGTTGGTGTAGCGGTGCCAGGGCATCTGCGACCGGCGCTGCCGGTTCCATGCCGGTGCGTTCGCCGGGACATCCCCGGCCGGGGTGTCGATGGTGGGAAATGCGGAGGTGGTCATCGCGGGCGCTTTCGGTCGGGTGGATTCGACCGGCGCGACTCAGCCCCACGGCAGGGGGCCGGTCGATTCAGGCCCCGCCGCGGCGGCTAAGCAGGAGCGCGCGCGTCATGATGGCTAGACTATACCCAACTCCTCAGACAAGTAGAGAGGTTGAGCATGTCCGCACAGGTGCGTCGCCATCCCCTGGCGGCTCAGACCGCGACGCTGCTCCTGGACCGCATCCGGGCCGGCGAATGGCGGCTGGGGCACCGCCTGCCGGGTGAGACGACGCTGGCCGCCCAACTCGGTGTGGGCCGCTCGACGCTACGCGAGGCGATCCGTGAGCTGGCCGGCAGAGGTGTGCTGGACAGCAGGCAGGGTGCGGGCGTGTTCGTCACCGCGCTGGATCCCGCCGAGGACTGGGACACCGTGCTGCGGCGGGCCACGATCGTATCGGTGATCGAGGCCCGCATCGCCATCGAGGCCGAGGCCGCGGCCCTGGCCGCCACCCGGCGCACCCCGGCCGATCTCCGGCTGCTGCGCCGCACCCTGGCCGCGCGCCGCGCCGACGGCCGCACGGTCCCCGACCATGTCGACGACGATATGGCGTTTCACCGCGCGGTGATCGCCGCCGCGCACAACGATGTGCTGACCCAGCTGTTCGACGCCTTTCTGCCCCGGCTGCGCCTGGCGATGATCGACATGCTCAAGATCCGGCCGGTGCCGTCGGAGGCGGCCGACCACGCCGCCCACGAGCGGCTCCTCGAATCGATCGCCGCCAGGGATGCCGACGCCGCGGCCGCGGCCAGCCGAACCCATCTGACCGCATTGAAGGAGGCATTGACATGACACCAGTCCTCGATATCGCCGACGTGACATTCCGCCGCGACGGCAAGCAGATCATCGACGGCATGTCGCTCACCGTGCAGGCCGGTGAGCATTGGGCGCTGCTCGGCCCCAACGGGGCGGGCAAGAGCACACTGCTGGGGTTCTGTGCGGCCGTGACCTTTCCGACGACCGGAACGGTGCGGATCCTCGGTGGCCAGATGGGCCGCACCGATCTGGCCGTGCTGCGCCGTTCGATCGGCCACGTCAATCCCCGGCACCGGTTGCAGTATCCGCTGTCGGTGCGCGAGGTGGTGCTGACCGGGATCACCGCCACGATCGACACCGCGGCCCGCTGGGTGCCCAGCCCGGCGCAGGTGCGGCGCGCCGAGGACCTGATCGACACCGTCGGACTGTCGGAGCGGGCCGACTCGACGTGGCCGACCCTGTCACAGGGGGAACGGGGCCGGACCCTCATCGCCAGGGCGCTGATCTCCGATCCCGAACTGCTGCTGCTCGACGAACCCACCACCGGCCTGGATGTCGCGGCCCGCGAACAGCTGCTGGAAACACTTGACACCCTGGATGACTCACATCCGGAGATGGCCTCGATCCTGGTGACCCATCACCTGGAGGAGCTCCCCACCACCACGACCCATGCGCTGCTGATCGCACATGGCCGGACCGTGGCGAGCGGACCGGCACTCGACACCGTCACCACCGACAACGTGACGACGGCCTTCGCCCATCCGGTGACGGTCGGCTACCAGGACGGCCGGTGGAGCGCGAGGGCCAAGGCCAGCTCGCGGATCGGCTAGCCCGGGCCGCCTTACCCGCGAATCCGACGAAACTGCTGCTCGCGCTGCGGTTTTGCAACACTTTCGTCGAACTCGGCGAAGGGTCAGCCCTCGGGAGCGTGGGCGCGTCGGCGCCGCGCCTCGCGGTGGCGGGTCACCGGTGAGATGTCGATGACCCGCGACACCATGATCTCCAGGAACCGCGACGGCTGCAGCTGCGGCGGAACGGTGTCGTGACGGATCGCGATGTCGGGCAACGCCGCCATGGCCTCGTCCACGGCGGCGGTCGCCACATCCACGATCTCGAAAAGGGTGTCGGGTTCCGCCTTTTCGAGGCTGTCGACCTCATCGCTGGCCTCGGCCACCTCGGCGTCGTGGTCGATCATCACCAGCGCCACGGCGTGATAGGCGTCATCCTCGGTGCCGAGCTTGCCCAGCAAGTCGATCAGCCATTCCGCCTTGTCGGGTTCGGTGTCGAGGATGGTGGAGCGCAGACCGTAGACGAAGCCGAGCGCGGCCAGCGGGTGACGCAGCCGCAGATTCTTGGCGTCCCCGTAGCTCTCCTCGACCCGGTTGGCCGCGTTCTTCCCGAAGCTGGAGTCCATCCGCTTGGTGCTGATCAGCAACTCGGGGCCGGTGTCCCAGTCCGACATCACCACGTCGACCTGTTTCATGTAGTGCTTGCCCAGCACGCTGGCGCTGGATCCGGCCACGCCCTTCATCGACCGCCGCAGCCGCTGTTCGATCAGCGCCCGCTCGCGCTGCGGGAGCGCGGCGAGCAGGTTGGCGATGGCGCCGGGCATGATCCGCGGATCGGCCGGCCTGGGCCAGACCGCATCCCGGTCGAACCCGGCCCGGCGCAACTCGTAGGCGAGCCACACATCGAGCGCCAGAGCGGGCACCCCGGTGGTCGACGGCGCGTTCAGATACAGCGGCACCCCGAGCAGTTTGCGCAGCACCCGGAAATCCGGGGCGTAGCTGACCGCGCCGTCGCGGCGCACCCACGGGTTGGTGTGCTGACCAGCAGGGGCGGCGTCGGCCACGATCCGGTCGAATATCGCCCATGCGGTGGCCTTGGTCGATGGTTCAGCGGGCACGCCGCGACCTTACCGTTCGCCGGGTGGCCAATGAATGATGCGCGGCGCGAACGGATTCCAGGGCCGTCTGGGACGACAGGCCGAGAGCGTCGTCGACCGTGCGGACCGCATCGATCAGCTCACCGCGGTCCAGCAGCGCGCCCACCCGGCGCCGCGCAGCGCGCAATGGCGCGGCCCTGGCGCTGATCAACTGCGGGGCCGGCACCAACCACCGGTCGGCCTCGCGGGGTTCGATCTTCAGGATGCCCCCGCCGTAGGAGCGGCCGACCATCTCGGCGTGCAGCAGGGTCACCGAGTTCAGCGACGCCAGCGGCAGCAGGTCGCGCCCGAGCCCGCCCAGCCCGTCACGCAGATACACCCCGTGCACCGAGTTGAGGTGATGGGCCATGGCCCGGTTGGTGACCAGCCGTGGCGTGTCGGCGTTCATGCAGGTCAGCAGTAAGTCGGCGGGTTCGACGAGCGGTACCTGGTACCACGGTCGGCGCACTCGGCACTTGTAGGCCAGGTGCACTCCCGCGGCGTGACCGGCGTCGACGTAGCGCTGCGCGGCCGCGGCGAGCCGTCCCGTCGGCCGGAACAGGTGCACCGATTTGCCGTCCTCCCCCAGCCGTCTCAGCTGGTCACCGGAGAGGGTGAGCCCGCGAAGGTGGGCGCTGCCCGGCGGGGACAGCGGCAGCACATCCGCGCGCCGCAGGCCCAGCTCGCGGACCCGTTGCGGGGACAACGCGAAATAACCGTTGTTCCCGGTCACCATCCCCAGCGTAGTGTCGGCCCAACTCTCCAACGGCGTGAAATCACCCGCGGTGTGCAGCGCGTGCAACTCATCGACCGGCCCGTTGCCGATGAGCCCGCTGATCCACTTGTCCGCCGGATCGCGTGGCGACCAACTCCGTTGCGCCAGTTCGGCCGTCAGCGACTCGGCGTTGCGGGCGCGGTGGATGACGGCGTGCCCGGACGGACCCTCGTCGAAGCCGTCGGCCAGCAGCAGCACCACATCCGCCTCGGCCTCGGGGAACACCTGCTCATCGAACATCACCAGCTCGACCGTGGCGAACCGGTCGAACAGGAACTTGCGCACCGCCGCCGCGTAATTGACGCTCAGCAGCTCGGCGGGCAGCACCAGCGCCATCCGGCCGCCGGACCGCAGGAACAGCGCGGCGTGCACGGTGAACGCCGCCCAGCTCGACGCCAGACCCGACAGCGCGACCCCCGCGGTGAGCGCGGCCCGGCGCGACTGGGCCCTGGCCTGGCCGCGGAAATCCTGGTAGCGGATGTAGGGCGGGTTACCGATCACCGCGGTGTAGCGCGGCTTCGGCGGGATCGAGAAGAAGTCGGCGGTCCTGATCTGGGCCTTGCCGCCGGCATCGGCGACGCGTCTACGGGCCGTGGCGGCGCTGGCCGGGTGCAGTTCCACGCCGTCGACCGAAGGGTCCGCGGCGCCCAGCTCGCCGAGCCGGGTCACCGCCTCGACCAGGAAGGCCGCCTCCCCCGCGGCGGGTTCGAAAACCGCGTCGGCGGGCGTCCGCACCGCCCACCGGGTCAGGTAGCGGGTGATCTCCGGCGGGGTGAAGAACGCACCGCGCGCTTTGCGGGTCGCGGCGGTGTCGGTCACCCAGTCATTGTTGCCGACGGCACCGACAAGAACG
>NZ_JBSFPX010000266.1:0-7663 GCF_053588415.1 Mycobacterium sp. NPDC003449 | reverse complement strand
ACAGGGTGCCCCCGGCAGGATTCGAACCTGCGGCCTTCTGCTCCGGAGGCAGACGCTCTATCCCCTGAGCTACGGGGGCGCAGTGTCATCGGACGAGCCGAGACGAGCTGAGCCGTTGGGCTTGGATAGCGTAGCGCATGCGGCGCCCGATATGGATTCGGGGCGTGAGCACCCCAGACCATAGGATGGACCCTCGTGACCCCCGCCGACCTTGCTGAGCTGCTCAAGGAGACTGCCACGGCAGTGCTGACCGACCACGGCCTGGACACCTCCGCGCTGCCCAGCACCGTCACGGTCGAGCGTCCGCGCAACCCCGAGCACGGCGACTACGCGACCAATGTCGCCCTGCAACTGGCCAAGAAGGTCGGGGTCAATCCGCGTGAGCTGGCCGGCTGGCTGGCCACCGCGCTGAGCAGCGCCGACGGCATCGCCGGGGCCGATGTGGCCGGTCCGGGCTTCGTCAACCTGCGCATCGAGGCGTCGGCGCAGGGCGTCATCGTCACCAATGTGCTGACCGCGGCCCAGCGCTACGGCCACTCGAGCGAGCTCGCCGAAAACATCAACCTGGAGTTCGTCTCGGCCAACCCGACCGGCCCGATCCACATCGGCGGCACCCGGTGGGCCGCGGTGGGCGATGCGCTGGGGCGGCTGCTGACCACGCAGGGCGCCGCGGTCACGCGCGAGTACTACTTCAATGACCACGGTGCCCAGATCGACCGGTTCGCCCGCTCGCTGGTCGCCGCGGCCAAGGGGGAGCCGACGCCCGAGGACGGCTACGCGGGGACCTACATCAACGACATCGCCGCGGACGTGCTGGCGCAGCGGCCCGATGCGCTGAGCCTGCCCGCCGATCAGCAGCAGGAAGCCTTCCGGGCGGTCGGCGTCGACCTGATGTTCACCCACATCAAGGAATCCCTGCACGAGTTCGGCACCGACTTCGACGTGTACACCCACGAGGACTCGATGCACACCTCCGGGCGCGTCGAGCAGGCCATCGCCAAGCTGCGCGAGACCGGCAACATCTACGAGAAGGACGGCGCAACCTGGTTGCGCACCACCGAATTCGGCGACGACAAAGACCGCGTCGTGATCAAGAGCGACGGCAACCCGGCCTATGTCGCCGGTGACCTCGCCTACTACCTGGACAAGCGGGCCCGCGGCTTCGACCTGTGCATCTACATGCTCGGCGCCGACCATCACGGCTACATCGCCCGGCTCAAGGCCGCCGCGGCCGCGCTCGGCGACGACCCGGCCACCGTCGAGGTGCTGATCGGGCAGATGGTCAACCTGGTCCGCGACGGGCAGCCGGTGCGGATGAGCAAGCGGGCCGGCACCGTGATCACCCTCGACGATCTGGTCGAGGCGATCGGCGTCGACGCCGCCCGCTACTCGCTCATCCGCTCCTCGGTGGACACCCCGATCGACATCGACCTGGCCCTGTGGTCGAGCGCGTCCAACGAGAACCCGGTCTACTACGTGCAGTACGCGCACGCCCGGCTGTCGGCTCTGGCCCGCAACGCCGCCGACCTCGGCGTCACGCCCGACACCGCCCACCTGGACCTGCTCACCCACGACAAAGAGGGCACCCTGATCCGCAACCTCGGCGAGTTCCCGCGGGTACTCAAGGCCGCGGCCGCGTTGCGCGAACCGCACCGGGTGTGCCGGTATCTGGAGGACCTGGCCGGTGACTATCACCGGTTCTACGACGCCTGCCGGGTGCTGCCGCAGGGCGATGAAACACCGGGCGACCTCCATCAGGCCCGGCTCGCCCTGTGCCAGGCCACCCGTCAGGTCATCGCCAACGGCCTGGCCATCCTCGGTGTCAGCGCACCGGAGCGGATGTGAACGCGCACCCCGCCGGCCCCCGCCATGCCGAGGAGATCCACCACGCCGGTGCGCCCGCCAAACCGCAGAGCCCCGACGAGATCCTGCTGCTCGCCCCGGATGTGTGGCCGCGCAACCTGGTTCGCGGTGCCGACGGTGTGGTGTCGATTGCCGGCGTCTCGGTCACCGATCTGGCGGCCGAGTTCGGTACCCCGCTGTTCGTCATCGACGAGGACGATTTCCGGTCCCGGTGCCGCGACATCTCCGCGGCCTTCGGCGGCGGCGAGTACGTGCACTACGCGGCGAAGGCGTTTCTGTGCAGCGAGATCGCCCGCTGGGTGAACGAGGAAGGTTTGGCGCTCGACGTCGCGACCGGTGGCGAACTGGCCGTCGCGTTGCACGCGGACTTCCCGCCGCAGCGAATCACCCTGCACGGCAACAACAAATCGGTGGCAGAACTGACCACTGCGGTCAAGGCCAGGGTCGGTCACGTCGTGCTGGACTCGATGACCGAGATCGAACGCCTCGACGCCATCGCCGGCGAGGCGGGCACCGTGCAGGACGTGCTGGTGCGGGTCACGGTCGGCGTTGAGGCACATACCCACGAGTTCATCTCCACCGCCCACGAGGATCAGAAGTTCGGGCTCTCGCTGGCCACCGGTGCCGCGATGGATGCGGTGCGGCGCGTTTTCGCCACCGACAACCTGCGCCTGGTCGGCCTGCACAGCCACATCGGCTCGCAGATCTTCGACGTGGCCGGGTTCGAACTCGCGGCCCACCGGGTGATCGGTCTGCTGCGCGATGTGGTCGCCGAGTTCGGTGTCGAGAAGACCTCACAGATATCGGTCGTCGACCTGGGTGGGGGACTGGGCATTTCCTATCTGCCGAACGACGATCCGCCGCCGATGCGGGAACTGGCCGACAAACTGCTGGCCATCGTGCGCAACGAGTCCGCCGCCGTCGGGCTGCCCGCACCCAAGCTCGTCGTCGAGCCCGGCCGGGCCATCGCGGGTCCCGGCACCATCACGCTCTACGAGGTCGGCACGGTCAAAGATGTGGCCGTCGCGGCAGACCGGTACCGCCGCTACGTCAGCGTCGACGGTGGCATGAGCGACAACATCCGCACCTCGCTCTATGCCGCCGAGTACGACGCCCGGCTGGTGTCCAGGAGTAGCGACGCCCCGCCCGCGCTTGCGCGAATCGTCGGAAAGCACTGTGAGAGTGGCGATATCGTCGTCCGTGACGCCTGGGTGTCCGACGATATCGCCCCGGGTGACCTGCTCGGTGTCGCCGCGACCGGGGCGTACTGCTACTCGATGTCGAGCCGGTACAACCTGCTGTGCCGCCCCGCGGTGGTCGCCGTGCGCGACGGCCGGGCCCGCCTGGTGCTGCGCCGAGAGACTGTCGAGGACCTGTTGAGCCTGGAGGTAAGTGGTCGATGAGTGAAAAGCCGGTCGGCATAGCGGTATTGGGCCTGGGAAATGTCGGCGGTGAAGTCGTGCGCATCATCGAGGACAGCGCCGTCGACCTGGCCGCCCGGATCGGTGCGCCGCTCGAACTGCGCGGTATCGGGGTGCGGCGGGTGGCCGATGACCGCGGGGTCCCGGTGGACCTGCTCACCGACGATATCGCGGGCCTGGTGTCCCGCGACGACGTCGACGTCGTGGTGGAGGTGATGGGCCCGGTCAAACCGGCCCGCAAGGCCATCCTGGCCGCCCTCGAGCAGGGCAAGTCGGTGGTGACCGCGAACAAGGCGCTGATGGCACAGTCCACCGGTGAACTGGCGCAGGCGGCCGAAAAGGCCCGTGTCGACCTGTATTTCGAGGCCGCGGTGGCCGGCGCGATCCCGGTGATCCGCCCGCTGACCCAGTCGCTGGCCGGCGACACGGTGTGCCGGGTGGCCGGCATCGTCAACGGCACCACCAACTACATTCTGTCCGAGATGGACAGCACCGGAGCCGATTACGCCAAGGCGCTGGCCGATGCGAGCGCGCTCGGTTACGCCGAGGCCGACCCGACCGCCGACGTGGAGGGCTACGACGCCGCGGCCAAGGCCGCGATCCTGGCCTCGATCGCGTTCCACACCCGGGTGACCGCCGACGACGTCCACCGTGAAGGCATCACCAAGGTCTCGGTGGCCGACATCGAGTCCGCACGGGCCCTCGGCTGCACCATCAAACTGCTGGCCATCTGTGAGCGGCTCACCAATGATGAAGGTAAGCAACGAGTTTCGGCGCGGGTGTATCCGGCGCTGGTGCCGTTGACGCATCCTCTCGCCGCGGTCAACGGCGCGTTCAACGCTGTCGTGGTGGAGGCCGAGGCGGCCGGGCGGCTGATGTTCTACGGGCAGGGCGCCGGAGGCGCGCCGACGGCGTCGGCGGTGATGGGCGATGTGGTGATGGCGGCCCGCAACCGGGTCCAGGGCGGACGCGGCCCGCGCGAGTCGAAGTACGCCAAGCTGCCGATCGCGCCGATCGGGTTTATCCCGACCCGGTACTACGTCAACATGAACGTCTCCGACCGCCCCGGTGTGTTGTCGGCCGTGGCAGCCGAATTCAGCAAGCGGGAAGTGAGCATCTCCGAGGTGCGCCAGGAGGGCATGATCGACGAGGAGGGCAGGCCGTGTGGCGCCCGAATCGTGGTCCTGACCCACCTGGCGACCGACGCCGCGCTCTCCGAGACGGTCGAGGCCCTGGCCGACCTCGACGTCGTGCAGACCATCAACAGCGTGCTCCGCATGGAAGGGACCGACGCATGACCGGGACGCCACCAGGACAGACCAGCGCAGGGCCGGTGCACCGGCCCTGGCCGGGGCTGATCGAGGCCTACCGTGACCGACTCCCGATCGGCGAGGACTGGACGCCGATCACGCTGCAGGAGGGCGGCACGCCGCTGATCGCGGCCCGGCGCTTGAGCGAACTGACCGGTTGCACAGTGCATCTCAAGGTCGAAGGGCTCAATCCCACCGGATCCTTCAAGGATCGCGGGATGACGGTGGCGGTCACCGAATCACTGGCCCGGGGACAGCAGGCGGTGTTGTGCGCCTCGACCGGTAACACCTCGGCCTCGGCGGCGGCCTACGCCGCGCGGGCCGGGATGACGTGTGCGGTACTGATCCCGCAGGGCAAGATCGCGATGGGCAAGCTGGCCCAGGCGGTCATGTACGGCGCCAAGATCATCCAGGTCGACGGCAATTTCGACGACTGTCTCGAGCTGGCCCGCAAGATCACCGCGGACTTCCCGTCCATCGCGCTGGTGAACTCGGTCAACCCGTACCGCATCGAAGGCCAGAAGACCGCGGCGTTCGAGATCGTCGACGCGCTCGGAGCGGCACCCGATGTGCATTCGCTCCCGGTCGGCAATGCGGGCAACATCACCGCGTACTGGAAGGGCTACACCGAATACCACCGCGACGGCGTGTCCGAGCGGCTGCCGCGCATGCTCGGCACCCAGGCCGCGGGCGCGGCGCCGCTGGTGCTCGGCGAACCGGTGAAGGAGCCCGAGACCATCGCCACGGCGATCCGGATCGGCTCGCCGGCGTCGTGGAGTTCGGCCGTCGAGGCCCAGCAGCAGTCCAACGGGCGGTTCCTGGCCGCCACCGACGAGGAGATCCTGGCGGCTTACCACCTGGTCGCGCGCAGTGAGGGCGTGTTCGTCGAACCGGCGTCGGCGGCCAGCATCGCGGGCCTGCTGAAGTCGGTGGCGGACGGCTGGGTCAAGCCCGGATCGACCGTGGTGTGCACCGTCACCGGCAACGGCCTCAAAGATCCCGACACCGCGCTCAAGGGCATGCCGGAAGTCGCCGCGCTCCCGGTCGATCCGGTCGCGGTGGTTGCGAAACTCGGGCTGGCCTGATCCAGGTGACGCAGACCCTGCCGAGCGGACTCACGGCCACCGCTGTTGTCGCGGCCTCCAGTGCGAACCTCGGCTCCGGCTTCGACAGTCTGGGCTTGGCCCTGAGCTTGTATGACCAGATCGTGGTCGAGACAACCGAATCCGGCCTGGATGTCGAAGTCGAGGGTGAAGGCGCCGGCCAGGTGCCGCTGGACGGCACGCATCTGGTGGTGCGGGCGATCGAAACCGGTCTGCGGGCCCGCGGCTACTCGACGCCCGGCCTGATCGTCCGTTGCCGCAACGAGGTTCCGCATTCGCGGGGGCTCGGGTCCTCGGCGGCGGCCGTGGTCGGTGGTCTGGCGGTGGTGAACGGTCTTGTCACGCAGGCCGGTTCGGATCCGATGAGCGAGGCCGAGCTGATCCAGCTGGCGGGTGAGTTCGAGGGGCATCCCGACAACGCGGCCGCCGCGGTGCTCGGCGGCGCGGTGGTGTCCTGGACCGAGCAGGTGGCCGGCGGCCGGTCGAAGTATGCCGCCGCGCCGCTGCGGCTGCATCCCGATATCCGGCTCTTCCCTGCGGTGCCCCAACAGCGGTCCTCGACGGCGGAGACCCGGGTGTTGCTGCCCGAACAGGTCAGCCATGTCGACGCGCGGTTCAACCTCAGCCGGGCGGCGCTGTTGGTGGTCGCGCTCACCGAACGACCCGATCTGCTGATGGCCGCCACCGAGGATGTGTTACATCAACCACAGCGGGCGGCCGCGATGCCGGCCTCCGCGGAATACCTGCACCTGCTCCGGCGTTGTGGGGTGGCAGCGGTGCTTTCGGGGGCGGGTCCCTCGGTTCTCGGATTGAGTGCGCAGGCAGGACTACCTGCGGAAGCTCTGGAATACGGCACCGCGAACGGATTCACCGTCAGTGAGATGTCGGTCGGTGCCGGCGTACGTTGGACGTCTGGTGTTGCGGCCCGGAACTGATCGACAACGCAACCGGCGCGCTTGGCGCGCCACACGCGGAGCGGCTACGTTGCTTGATTCCTGCTTGGAAGCGGGTTATTCTCGCTTTCGTCCAGCAATCGCAGGGTCTCTGCCTGCGTCGACACCAGGACGACCACCCAATCTTCTTGTGTTCTACACATGGACTGACGATTCGCCGTTCGACGGTGGATCTTGGCGATCGCCGTTGCGCAGGCGACGGCGTGAACTATGCGTTCAGCGGTTCTGCTGAATGCGCATCGACCTTTGGGGAACCCTCGCCCGACGAAATCAGCGAGGGAAAGAAAGGAAATCCGTGACAGATACGGACCTCTTCACGGCTGACAGCGCCAACAACACCGAGGAGTTGTCGAACACCGTGGCAACAGACAACACCGTGAGCGCCGGAACACCGGCTGCCGCGCCCACCGCATCGAACACCGCACCGCGCGCCTCGAGCGCCCGGCCCGCGTCGCTGTCGACGATGGTGCTGCCGGAGCTGCGTGCACTCGCCAAGGAAATCGGTGTCGAAGGTGCGTCCGGCCTGCGCAAGAGTGAGCTGGTCGCGGCCATCCGGGCCCATCGCGAGAACAACGGCAGCACCGCCCAGGCGAGTGCTGCCACCGCCGCCGCGGACACCAAGGCCGAGGCGGCCGATACGCCGCCGCCGCGACGTCGTGAGCGGCGCGGATCCTCCCGGCAGGCCGGCGCCCCGGCCGAGGACGCCGCCAAGCCCGAGGCCGGCGACGCGGGTGCGAAGACCGCCGAGCCCAAGACCGAGACCGCCCAGGAACAGCCCAAGGACACCGAGGACAAGGGTGGCCAGGCCAAGGAATCTCAGGACAAGGGCCGCCAGGCCAAGGACTCCCCGGCCAAGGACACCCAGGACAAGGGTGGCCAGGACAAGGGTGGCCAGGACAAGGACACCCAGAACAAGGACACCCAGGACAAGGGTCGCCAGGACAAGGGCCGTCAGGCCAGGGATTCCCAGGACAAGGGCCGTCAGGCCAGGGATTCCCAGGACAAGGACACCC
>NZ_JBSFPX010000265.1:0-7699 GCF_053588415.1 Mycobacterium sp. NPDC003449 | reverse complement strand
GCAACGTGTCGGGCGAGGTCCACATGTACGCCGACAAGATCACCGATTCGATGCGCGAGGCCATCGACGAGACCGAGCGACGGCGGGCCAAGCAGATCGCCTTCAACGAGGCCAACGGTATCGATCCGCAACCGCTGCGCAAGAAGATCGCCGACATCCTCGACCAGGTGTACCGCGAGGCCGACGACACGGCGGATGTCGAGGCGGTGCCGGTCGGGGGCTCGGGACGGAACGCTTCACGCGGGCGCCGGGCCCAGGGCGAGCCGGGCCGGGCGGTGAGTGCGGGCATCGTCGAGGGCCGCGACACCGCGACCATGCCGCGGGCCGAGTTGGCCGACCTCATCAAGGATCTGACCGAGCAGATGATGACGGCCGCGCGGGATCTGCAGTTCGAGTTGGCCGCCCGGATCCGCGACGAGATCGCCGATCTGAAGAAGGAACTGCGCGGGATGGACGCGGCCGGCCTCAAGTGACCCGGTGTTGACCTCAACAGCGGTTCAGCTTCTAGCGTCGTCGTCGTGACCGAAATCGTGACCGCCGATGCGGGAACCTGGCGGCAGTTACTGGGGCGCCGCCATCTTGGCGCGTCGACCGTGCTCGCCGGCGGTGTGTTGTTGTACGCCACCAACGAGTTCCTCACCATCAGCCTGTTGCCGAGCGCGGTCGCCGACATCGGCGGGCAGCGCTTGTACGCCTGGGTCACGACGGTCTACCTGGTCGCGTCGGTGGTCGCCGCCACCACGGTGCATTCGACGCTGATGCGGTTGGGGCCGCGCTTGGCATATCTGGTGGGGCTCACCGTGTTCGGTGCGGGGAGCCTGGGCTGCGCATTGGCGCCGAGCATGCAGATCCTGCTGGCCGGCCGGGTCGTGCAGGGTTTCGCCGGCGGACTGCTGGCCGGGCTGGGCTACGCGGTGATCAACACCGCACTGCCGAACACCTTGTGGACCAAGGCTTCCGCGCTGGTGTCGGCGATGTGGGGGGTCGGCACGCTGGTGGGGCCCGCATCCGGCGGGCTGTTCGCCCAGTACGGGCACTGGCGCTGGGCGTTCGGTGTGCTGGTGATCCTGACCGCCGCGATGGCCGTGCTGGTGCCCGTTGCGCTGCCCGCCCGCGGCCGGGAAGCGTCGCGGGCGCCGGGCATCCCGGTGTGGTCGCTGGCACTGCTCGGCTCGGCGGCGATGGCCGTCAGCGTCGCAGGCATCCCGCGTGATCCACGCTGGACCGCCGCCCTGCTGGTGCTCGGCGGCGCCCTGGTCGCCGGATTCGTCCTCGTCGATCGGCGGATGCCGGCATCGGTGTTGCCGCCGAGCACGTTCGGTGCCGGACCGCTCAAGTGGATCTACCTGACCCTCGGTGTGCTGATGGCGGCCACCATGGTCGACATGTACGTTCCGCTGTTCGGTCAGCGGCTGGCGCACCTGACGCCGGTGATGGCCGGGTTCTTCGCGGCGGTGCTGTCAGTCGGCTGGACGGCGGGGGAGATCGTCAGCGCATCGCTGCAGAACCGGCGGGTGGTCGTGCGTACGGTGGCGGTCGCGCCGCTGGTGATGGCGCTCGGTTTGGCGGCGGGCGCGGTGCTGGTCCGGGCCGGGATGGCGCCGTGGCTGGTGGTGCTGTGGGCACTGGCTCTGCTGGTCACCGGGGCCGGGATCGGCATCGCCTGGCCGCATCTGTCCGCCTGGGCGATGAGTAGCGTCGACGATCCCGCCGAGGGTCCGGCGGCCGCCGCGGCGATCAACACCGTGCAGCTGATCTGTGGGGCGTTCGGCGCCGGTTTGGCCGGTGTGGTCGTCAACCTCGCGGCGCCGGGTGGTGCGTCGGGCGCCGGCTCGCTGTTCGGGGCGTTCGCGGTGCTGGCGGCCGTCGGCACCGTCGCCTCAGCGCGCTCCGCCCTGCACCGCGAGCGCGCGTGTTTGTACCCCGCCACGCCGTCGAACCCCGGCATTTAGCGGTCGCTCGTCGAGCGCGAGGGACACGTTTCTGCCCCGGCGATGACTTTCGGGCAGGCAACGGGTCGGTACTGATAGGCCGATTTCAACGAGGAGTGATCCCATGCCCACGATTCCCACCGCATACCCCGACGTGGCCACCCACGACGAATGGCTCGCCGCCCGCAAGAAACTGCTCGCCCGCGAGCGGGAGGTCACCCACCTGCGCGACGCGGTGAACGCCGAGCGCCGGCGACTTCCGATGGTCAAGGTGGACAAGGACTATGTGTTCGACGGCCCCGACGGCGAGGCCGGGCTGTTGGACCTGTTCGACGGGCGCAGTCAGCTCTACATCCACCACTTCATGTGGATCGACGACATCGACGCGGGCTGCCCGAGCTGCACCGCCGCAGCGGATCTGACGTTCACCGAAGCGGACCGGGCGCTGCTGCACGCCAAGGACGTCACATTCGCGTGCGTGTCCCGGGCGGCCTACACCAGCATCCAGCGCTACCGCGACCAGCACGGCTGGACCTTCCCGTGGTACTCATCGCGGGACGGCGACTTCACCTACGATTTCCACGTGACGCTGGACCCGACCCGAAAAGCGTTGGAGTACAACTACAAATCCCGCGACGAACTGTATGCCGACGGGTTCACCGATGACGACCTGCGCGGCGACTGGCCCGGAGCCAGCGTGTTCCTGCGCCGCGGCGACGAGGTGTTCCACACGTATTCGGCCTATGCCCGCGGGCTCGACCATTCCGCCGTCGGATACCCATTCCTCGACCTGACGCCCTACGGGCGCCAGGAGCCGTGGGAGGACTCGCCGGCCGGCTGGCCGCAGGGCGGGATCGCCGCGGGCATGCCGGTCGACGGTGCCGAGCACGGCGACTTAAGTGATCACTGTGAGTGAAACGCTGGGCCGGCGCCCGCGGTGATGGCAAGGTCTGTCCCCGATGCGGGTGTGGCTGAGTGGCTAGGCACCGGCCTGCAAAGCCGTCTACACGGGTTCGAATCCCGTCACTCGCTCGGACGGGCGGGCCTTCCCTGCGGTGCAGCCGTGGGGGAGGCCGCACCCAGTGGTATCGGGTGGTGAGCCGGGCCGAATAATGCCGGGGTGCCCCTGCCGCAGCTCACCGACCTCCTGGCCACCCTGAACCTCGCCGAATCCGGCGACGGAAACTTCGTCGCCACCCAGCTCGACGGTCCCAACCACCACATCATCGGCGGGCATCTCGCCGCACAGGCGTTGATGGCGGCCGCTCGCACGGCGGCGGGGCGGTTGCCGCACAGCTTCCACGTCTATCTCCTGCGGGCCGGGGATGCGCGGTATCCGGTGGACCTGGAGGTGGTCGACCTGCGCGACGGCGGTGCGCTGTCCACCCGTCAGGTGACCGCCCGTCAGGCCGGGGAGGTGTTGCTGGAGGCGTTGGTCTCGCTGAGCGGTCCGGTGGACTCGGTGGATTATCAGCGGACGCTGCCCGAGGTGGCCGACCCCGATACGTTGCCCGCGGTGCAGGATCAGCTCCGGGCGTACGCCGACGAGCACCGCGGGTTCTGGGTGCGTCCCCAGGCCATCATGCGACGCTACGTCGACGCACCGCCACGGCTGGCGCGCGACCTTCCCGAACCTCCGGAGCGCACCCGGATGTGGTGGCGCCCAGCGGAATCCGTTCCCGACGATCCGATCCTGGGCAGCTGCCTGCTGACCTACGTGACGGGCACGACGATGTTGGAAGCCGCGATGACGATGCGTCGCACCGATCAGCTCAGCGTGTTCTCTGCGCTGATCGACCATGCCCTGTGGTTTCACCGGCCCGTCGATCTGTCCGACTGGGTGCTGTCCGATCAGGCGTCGCCCAGCGGGATTCACGGCCGGGGGTTGGCCGGTGCCACGCTCTACAACAGGTCCGGGGAGCTGGTCTGCACGGCGACCCAGGAGATGTATTTCGGCCGTGGCCGGCGTTGACTCACGATCGAGGGGTGATCTGCGTCCCCGGCCGCCGTCGATGAGGTCTGCGCCACCCGGTGTGTCGTGAAATCCGCTATTCGGGACGCCCTTTGGTCCCGGGCCGGGTCATGTAGATCACGGTGTCCCCGATTTCGGCGTTGCTGTGGTTACCATCGGTGCCGGTAGAACGTCGCCGAGCCGATACTCGGGCCGGTTTGTCCGCTGGGCGTACGGGTGTCGTGATTCGCGCCCCTGCCCAGCGAGCACGGGTTACTGTCTCGGGTGGCGTTGCAACTGACAGTGGGAGGGTATGGATGAGCGCCTATCGAACCGTGGTGGTCGGTACGGACGGATCTGATTCGTCGCTGCGTGCAGTTGACCGCGCCGGTCAGATTGCCGCCGGAGCGAACGCCAAGCTGATCGTGGCGACCGCATACTTCCCACAGAGCGAAGACCAGCGTGCCGCCGATGTGCTCAAGGAGGAGGGCTACCAGATGGCGGGCAACGCCCCGATCTACGCCATCCTGCGGGAGGCATCCGAGCGCGCGAAGTCGGCCGGTGCCGAAGACATCGAAGAGCGGCCCATCGTCGGGGCACCCGTCGATGCGCTGGTCGAGTTGGCCGACGAGGTCAAGGCCGACCTGCTGGTGGTCGGCAACGTCGGGCTGAGCACCATCGCCGGCCGGCTGCTCGGCTCGGTGCCCGCCAACGTGGCGCGCCGGTCCAAGACCGACGTGCTCATCGTGCACACCAGCTAGCGCGGTCTACCAGCCGCGTTCGCGCCACTGGGCCAGGTTGGGCCGCTCGGCGCCGAGTGTGGTGTCGTCGCCGTGGCCCGGGTAGACCACCGTCGTGTCGTCGTACACGTCGAACACCTTGCTGGTGACATCGCCCAGCAGGGTGTCGAAATCGCCTGGCTGCCAGGTTTTGCCGACCCCACCCGGAAACAGGCAGTCGCCGGTGAACAGGTGGGTCACCCCGTCGGTCGCCTTCAGCGCCAGGGCGACCGAGCCGGGCGTGTGTCCGCGCAGGTGGATCACGTCGAACTCAAGATCACCGATGCCGACGGTGTCGCCGTCGGCCAGAATCCGGTCCGGGGTGACCGGGAGCGGTTCGGCGTCGAGCTGATGCGCCGCGGTCGGGGCGCCGGTGGCCTTGGTCACTGCTTCCAGTGCCTGCCAGTGGTCGAAGTGCTGGTGGGTTGTGACGATCAGGGCCGGCTTCTGGGTGTTCGACTCGATCAGGTTCAGCAGGAGATCGGCGTCGTTGGCGGCGTCGATGAGCACGGTCTGGCCGGTCTTCGCGCAGGTCACCAGGTAGGCGTTATTGTCCATCGGGCCCACCGACGCCTTCACGATGGAGGCACCGGGAATACTCCGCCGGGCGGCGGTCTTGGGTTCGACATGTCCGGTGTAGGTCTCGTTGACCGTGATCTGGGGGCTGGTCATGACCTCACGGTATCGGGCTTGTCAGTGGTCGGACATAGCATGGGCGTGAACTCTGCCGTGGGAAAGGAAACGCGTGGCTGACCGGCTGATTGTCAAGGGTGCCCGCGAGCACAATCTGCGAGGTGTCGACCTCGATCTGCCGCGCGACGCCCTGATCGTGTTCACCGGATTGTCGGGGTCGGGCAAATCGTCGCTGGCGTTCGACACCATCTTCGCCGAGGGGCAGCGCCGCTACGTCGAATCGCTTTCGGCGTACGCCCGGCAGTTCCTCGGCCAGATGGACAAGCCCGACGTCGACTTCATCGAGGGCCTGTCACCCGCGGTGTCCATCGACCAGAAGTCGACCAACCGCAACCCGCGGTCCACGGTCGGCACCATCACCGAGGTCTACGACTACCTGCGTCTGCTCTACGCCAGGGCGGGCACGCCGCACTGCCCGGTGTGCGGTGAGCGGATCGCCCGCCAGACCCCGCAGCAGATCGTCGACCAGGTGCTCGCGATGGACGAGGGCCTGCGGTTCCAGGTGCTCGCGCCCGTCGTGCGGACCCGCAAGGGCGAGTTCGTCGACCTGTTCGACAAGCTCAACACCCAGGGCTACAGCCGGGTCCGGGTGGACGGCGTGGTGCACCCCCTGACCGACCCGCCGAAGCTCAAGAAGCAGGAGAAACACGATATCGAGGTGGTCGTCGACCGCCTCACCGTGAAGGCCTCCTCGAAGCAGCGCCTCACCGACTCAGTGGAGACCGCGCTGAATCTCGCCGACGGCATCGTGGTGCTGGAATTCGTCGATCGCGAGGACGACCATCCGCACCGCGAGCAGCGCTTCTCCGAGAAGCTGGCCTGCCCCAACGGCCATCCGCTGGCCGTCGACGACCTGGAACCGCGGTCGTTCTCATTCAACTCGCCCTACGGTGCCTGCCCGGAGTGCACCGGCCTGGGCATCCGCAAGGAGGTCGACCCCGAGCTGGTGGTGCCCGACCCGGAGATGACGCTGGCCGAAGGCGCGGTAGCGCCGTGGTCGATCGGCCAGAGCGCCGAGTACTTCACCCGGATGCTGTCGGGCCTCGGGGACCAGATGGGCTTCGACGTCGACACCCCGTGGAAGAAGCTTCCGGCCAAGGCGCGCAGGGCCATCCTGGAAGGGTCCGATCACCAGGTCCACGTCCGGTACAAGAACCGGTACGGCCGTACCAGGTCGTATTACGCCGACTTCGAAGGCGTGATGGCGTTCCTGCAGCGGCGCATGGAGCAGACCGACTCGGAGCAGATGAAGGAACGCTACGAGGGCTTCATGCGCGACATCCCGTGCCCGGAATGCAACGGGACCCGGCTCAAGCCCGAGATCCTGGCCGTGAGCATGGCCGCGGGGAAGTTCGGGTCGAAGTCGATCGCACAGGTGGCCGAGCTGTCGATCGCGGACTGCGCGGAGTTCCTCAACGCGCTGACCCTGGGCACCCGCGAGCAGGCGATCGCCGGCCAGGTACTCAAGGAGATCCAGTCCCGGCTGGGCTTCCTGCTCGACGTCGGGCTGGACTACCTGTCGCTGTCACGGGCGGCGGCCACACTGTCCGGCGGTGAGGCCCAACGCATCCGGCTGGCCACCCAGATCGGGTCGGGTCTGGTCGGGGTGCTCTACGTGCTCGACGAGCCCTCGATCGGACTGCACCAACGCGACAACCGCAGGCTGATCGACACCCTGGTGCGCCTGCGCGACCTCGGCAACACGCTCATCGTCGTCGAACACGATCTCGACACCATCGCGCATGCCGACTGGGTGGTCGACATCGGCCCGGCCGCCGGTGAGCACGGCGGCCGCATCGTGCACAGCGGCACCTACGACGACCTGCTACACAATCCCGAATCCCTCACCGGGGCTTACCTTTCCGGTAAGGAGAGCATCGAGGTGCCGGCGATCCGGCGTCCCACCGACAAGAAGCGGCAGATCACCGTGGTGGGGGCCAGGGAGAACAACCTGCGAGAGATCGACGTGGCTTTCCCGCTCGGCGTGCTGACCTCAGTGACCGGGGTGTCGGGCTCGGGCAAGTCGACGCTGGTCAACGACATCCTGGCCTCGGTCATGGCCAACAAGCTCAACAAGGCCAGGCAGGTGCCGGGCCGGCACACCCGGGTCAACGGCCTGGATCAACTCGACAAGCTGGTCCGCGTCGACCAGTCGCCGATCGGACGCACCCCGCGGTCCAACCCGGCCACCTACACCGGCGTCTTCGACAAGATCCGCTCTCTGTTCGCCGCCACCACCGAGGCCAAGGTCCGCGGCTACCAACCCGGCCGGTTCTCCTTCAATGTCAAGGGGGGACGCTGCGAGGCCTGTTCGGGCGACGGCACCATCAAGATCGAGATGAACT
>NZ_JBSFPX010000264.1:0-7719 GCF_053588415.1 Mycobacterium sp. NPDC003449 | reverse complement strand
GGGGTGTTCGCGTTCGAGTACCTCGGTGGCTTGCAGGACCCGGGCGCGCAGGCCGGCGTCGCCGGCGGCCGAGGCCACCCGCGCACCCAGGACCAACTGATCCAGGAAGGTCGGCACGATCGGTGTCATGATCAGCGGAATATCACCGCTGATCCAGCGCACCGCTTCATGGACGTCGTCGCGGTACCACGCCGCCAGCGCGAGCACACACGCCGCTCCTCGACGGATGGCGGGCGAGCCGGTGGAGTACGCATCGCGCGCCGCACCGACCGCCTCCTGCAACAGTGTTCGGTCGTCGGTGCGCGCGGCTGCCTCTGCGAGGGTGAATATCCGCATGGAGGTGACGAAGGTCGACACGGTGCGGTCCGACGTCGGCAGCCGCTCGATGGCCTCGCGGGCGGCCGACAGCCGGCCCGCGGCCACGTGCACCACTCCAGCCCACAGCGCCCAGATGTGAAGCGCCATGCGGTTGCGTTCCTGGTGCGATATATCTGTGCCGCTGGCGACCACCGCCGCAGCATCGTCGAGCCGCCCCATGACGGCGAGCAGGTTTGCCAGATGGCATGCGGCGAGGTTATGGGTGGTCGTGTCCGCCGGGGAGGTCAGGGCTTGCAGTTCCTGACAGCGGCGTAGCCCGCGGCCCGCGTACCCGTTCGCGCAGTCGATGTAGGCGACCGCCAATCCGGACAGGATGCCGGCCTCGGGATCACCCGTAGCCGCTGCGGCGGCCGCCGCCTCGTCGGCCGCCGCGCTGTCCTGTCCTTGCCGGCCGTACATCGTCAGGTTGTAGGCCAGCCACGCCAGATGCCGGGCCCGGGTGACGTCGCTGAGGCCGGGCAACTGAAGTGCGCGGCGGTTCTCTTCGATGTGGTGGGCCGTCGTGTCGGTGATCGCCGTTCGCAGCCGGAGGACGATCTCTGCCTCTTCTTCGGGCGCCAGCGCGCTGGACAGCGTGGTGCTGGCCAACCGGTGCGCCTCTTCGTACCGGGTGGCCCGGTTCAGCAACACGATCGTTTCGGTCACGAGTGGCCCGTGCCCCGCATCGTGCGGAGACTGGAGTTCCAACGCGCGCTTGCTCAAATCCGCGGCGGCACTCGGATCGCTGTTGGCCACCGCCTGTGCCGCCCGGCGGAGTGCGGCGATCGCGGCCTGATCACCCACCTCGGCGCTGCGGGCCAGTTGGGTCGCGACTTCCTCCGGTGCCGCACCCATGTCCAGCATGACGGTTGCCGCCTGCCGCTCCATCGCCCGGCGCAGCGATTCGGGCAATGACCGCCGCGTCGCTTCGCGCAGCAGATCATGACTGAACCTCATCTGGTCACCGTCTTCGACGAACAGGTCGGCGCGGACGGCCTCATCGACCGCCGACACCAGGGCCGTGGGTCGGCGTTCCAGCATGGTGGCGAGCAGTCGGGCGGAGAACCGGTCGGGCAGCACCGAGGCCACCTGCACGACTTGACTGGCCGCTTTGGAGAGCTGGTCGAGTCGTTGCTGCATGCTGTCGCCGAGCCGTCGCGGCAACGCGTCTCCCTTGGCGGCCGCGTGCCCGCCGCCGACATCGAGTCGGCCCTCCTCGTCCAGGCCTCGCAACAGTTCGGTCAGCAGGAACGGGTTGCCGTGCGCCTTGTCGGCCAGGGCCAGCAGCGATGCGTCCGCTTCGGCTCGCACGGTGTCCCGGACGACGTCGGCGACCGCGCCCGTCGTCATCGCCGTCATCCGCAGCACCGTGGCACCGTCGCGCTCCAGGGCGGTCAGGGTCTCGTGCACGGCCGGTCCGCCTGCGCCGGACCGCGCGGTAAGCACCCAGAGCACAGGGGAGCCGGCCCGCGCCGCGGTCAGGGACCGCAGTGCCAGCAGAGTGGGGTTGTCGGCCCAATGGATGTCCTCGAGCAGGATCGCCACGGGCGTCCGGGACGCGGCGGCATGTATCGCGGCCTGCAGATCATGCACCACCCAGTAGCGGAGGTCGGCCGAGGTGCCAAGGCGCCGCAGCGCCTCCGCGTCACCGACCGGAGGATCCGCGCGCAAGGTCGCCATGAAGAGCGAGAAGAACGGCACCGTCTGCTGGTACTCGAACGCCTCCCCGAATAGTGCCCGAACGCCGGCCTTTTCCGCGCGATCCAGGGCCTCGGTCACCAAGCGGCTCTTGCCGATACCGGGAGGGCCCTCGATCACCAGAACGCCTCCGCGTCCCTGGGTTACCGCCGTGATCGACGCGCCGATCACCGTCAACTCGGCTGTCCGCCCGCGAATCGGCGGTCGGCGCATCGCTCCCGGCTCCCGCGCGGCGCTCACACCGACCACCGCCCACCGCGGGGAAGCGGGCGGGCGCAAGCCCTCCAGGTCGTGTCATCCACAGTTCTCGCCACACTATTGCTGGTAGGCAGTGTATGCGAGTTCGTCCGCGCTGATCGGGATCGCGTGCGGCTGTTTGCGCAGGTGTGTTGTCGTGGGGTTGGCGGCGACGGTTCAGATCGCCACTGTCTCGATGACGCCGAACACCGCGGTCCGGTGGACGGCGGTGCGACGAAGCCCGGCCGCCGCGAAGAGTTCGTCGAATTCGCCGATATCCCGTTCCCTTCCGTCGGCCATCACCAACATGCTCATATCCATCAGCGCTGTCCACAACGGCATGCCCGATTCGCCGACAAGGTGGTCGATCGTGACGATGCGCCCACCTTTGCCGAGAGAATTGCGGCAATTGGTCAAGATGCGGATGCAATCGGTGTCGTCCCAGTCGTGCAAGATGTATTTCAGAACGTACAAATCGGAGGCAGGTACCGATTCGAAGAAATCGCCGCCCGTCGCGGTGAAGCGTTCGGACAGACCGTCTTTGCGAGCGGCTTCCTCGGCGTCCGGCAGAACGTAGGGCAGATCGAAGACGCCCCCGCGCAGGTGCGGGTTCGCACGCATCATCGCTCGGATCACTTCGCCGTTCGCTCCGCCGATATCGAGCGCGAACTCGACATTCCGGGTATCGATCAGGCCCGCGATGTCGATCGCCGCGGTGGCACTCAGGTTTGACATGGCCTCGGTGAAATGAGTGGCCTCGTCGAGATGTCCGGCGAGGTAATCGAAGATGGTGTCGAACTGTCCGTGCGCGGCCTTGATCTGCGGCTCACCGTGACGGACGGCATCCGGAAAGCGTCCCCAGCTCTGCCAATGCCCGGGTGCGGCCTGCGCGAGTGCCATGCCGCGCAGTGAATTCGGGTGGTTCGCGCGCAGCGTGCCCAGCAGTGGCGTCCCGGTGAAGTGCACACCGTCCCGGGACTTCACCAGATCCAGTGACGCACATGCGCGGATCAGTCGCCGGGTGGCGTTTACCTCGGTGGATTCCGCCGCGGCTATCGCCTGCGGAGTGTCGATACCCGCGGCGAGGTGATCTGCGATGTTGAAGGCGGCCGCGGCACGGACAATCTGGGTGACCCAGAAGCCGGTGACCATATTCATCATGCGCCAATACTCCTGTGTGCCCGCTAATTCGGGTTCAGTCAACGCGTCTCCAATGGTCGAGTGCGGGCCTACATCGAATAGGCGGTCGATATGCACAGTTGTCGCTCTACTTGTGCGCGATGTAGTAGTTGTTGAATGGATCGTCGTCGAGCTCGGCGATGTCGACATCGGTGAATCCTGCGTCGGCGAGCATCGAGGTGGCCAGCTCCTGACCCCATGCTGTACCCAGCCCGGCGCCACCGGCAGATAACGACACCGTCATGCAGTGCATCGTCGAGACCGTGTACAGCCACGACGCCCAGGGGATGTTGCGGTTATGGTCAAGCTCTGATGAAGCTTTGATGTCGACCACGAGCAGGTCGCCACCGGGCCGCAGCGCGCGGTGGATGTTGGTCAGCACTTTGTCCGGGTGTACCTGATCGTGTATCGCATCGAAAACCACAATGGCGTCGAATGCCTCCGACACGTCCAGTCCGGCCAGGTCTCGTGTTTCGAAGTGCGCGTTGGACAGTCCTTGCTCGAGCGCTTCCGATCGGGCCACCGTCATCGCCTGCTCAGAGAAGTCGTAACCGGTGAATCGGCTCGCCGGGAAAGCCTGTGCCATCACGTTGATGGCACGTCCACTCCCGCAACCGAAATCAGCGACATCGATCCCCGCCTTCAGCCGTCCGGTCAGCCCATCGACCAACGGCAGAATCTTGTCGATCAGTGCCTCGTCGAACAGTGCGCCACTCTCTTCGGCATGCAGTGCGTGAAAACGCGGAAACTGGTCGTAGGGCAACCCGCCCCCGTTCCGGAAGCAGCCGACAATACGTTGCTCGACTTCGCCGAGCATCGCGATGTACTGCGCCTTCTTGGCGACATTGGCTGACCCACCCGCTCGGGTCAACGCGGGTGCGCGGTGTGACGGCACGACGTAGGTGCGCGATGCCGCGTCGTAGTCGACGACCGCCGCGCACACCATCCCACCCAACCACTCCCGCACATAGCGTTCGTCAAGCCCTGCGTCAGCGGCGATTTCGACACTGGTCGCGGGACCGCTCGCGACCATGGAGTCGAACAGGCCAGTCTGATGACCGATGCTGAGCAGCAGGGCGATGGCCGCGTCGTTCACGACACCGACCATGTGACGGCCGAACTCCGCAGCGGCATCGGCAGTTTCGGGCTCGGAAAGCTGATCTGTCGCTGTCACGACGCCAATGCTACTCAGGGCGACGACATCGATTACGCCGTGTGAGAAGTCACTCAATACGTCGAAAGGGTGACCCCGGAAGCCACCGAAATCGTTGCGCCATCCGCCGCGGGACATGATGTTTCCTCGGTGGCATATCCGCGGGGCCCCTAGAACGCCGCGATCAGGTGGGCGACGTTGCGGTTGCGGCACTCGGCCGGCCACACCGCCCAGGTGCGGCGCACCAGCGGGTAACCCGCAAGCGGGTGCCACTGCAACGTGTCCGGGATCAGGTGAGCCCACTCCTCGGAAGCGAAGGCAAATGCCTGACCGGCGCTCAGCGCGGTAAACCTGAGCGACGGGATGAGGAAATTGTCGCAGTCCGCGTGATCACCCGTGTCGATCCCGTGGCTACGCAGGCCGGCGGCCAGTTCGTCGTACCAGGCGGGGCTGTCCGCGCGAGGGAAATCGATCCACTGCAACCCGGTCAAGGCGTTGAGCTGGATCCCGTCGGGGCCCGACAGTCGAGCGGCGAGGTCACCGGCCAGCAGGACGCCGAGCTTCTCCTCGGCGACCAGCATGGTGTCGAACTCGGTTCCGGCGGGGAGTTCGCGCATCAGTGATACGTCGAGGTCCCCGCGGCGCAGCCGGATCAGTTGTGCTGCCATCGGCAGGTGACACGGTATGACGCGGGTGTCGGGGTGCTCGACGGCGAATCGGGCCACCACACGAAGGAGGCCGGAGGCCAGTTCGCCGGGAATGCCCAGTTGGATGACACCGGCGGCGTCGGCCGGCGCAGCGGCCGCGGTAACGGTGCGCACCATCCGGTCGTAGCGCACGAGGATGGCGCGTGCCTCTGCCAGCAAGGTGACGCCGGCTCTTGTGGTCTGGACACCTGCGCTGCCGCGCACCAACAGCTGAACGTCGAGTTGGCGTTCCAGTGCGGTGACCGCCTGTGACACGGCCGGCTGGCTGACGTCGAGTCGGCGCGCGGCGGCGGTGAAGGTGCCCTCTTCGGCTACCGCGACGAATGCTTCGAGCCTCGCCGGGGCAAGAAACGCCTGACTGCGCCCGGCCGCGCTGATTCGATCCACCACCGCGGCCGCCCGGTCGGGCTCGCCGGCCCCCAGCATCAACGGGGATGAACTCCACCCGCGGGCGCGCGGCCGCGCGTCCGCTCCGTACGTGTCGGCCTCGGACAGGCTCTGCGTGGTCATCGCCGGCTCGAGTCGAGTCGTCGTTGGGGTCCGCTGTAACGTGGGCATGGGCCGACCCTCGGCGAGAACAGGGTGATCTGTCCTCACCCTCGTCGTCGATTCACCCGGGTGATTTGCTCCATGACGAACGGCGTGGGCGCCGCGACGGCACGTCTTGATGGACCTTCCCGTCCGGATGACTCTGTGAGAAACCTGCGGCCGGACTCGGAGTGTGCTGACCGTCTGTTCAACGATAAGTCAGGCAGCCCATTGAGGTTCCACCGTCGGGTCGGGCCGGCTCCCCGGGCCGCACGAGGCGGATTACATGAACTATATGGTCCGCTATGATGACGGTGCCTGCCCGTCGCCCTGATTCGACACGTGCCGGCGAAGGAAGGGGGCCGAACTGAGCACCGCATTCGATCCCGACGGATACCGCTGTGGCACCGACGAGATCCGTTCGCTGTTCCTCTTCGAGTGCCTCGACGAGAAACAGCTGGCGGAGGTCTGCGCACGCGGCCGTATCGACGCCGTCACACCCGGTTCGATCGTGGAGGAAGGGCAACAGGCTTCGGCGTTCTACGTTCTGCTCGATGGTGAGATCGCGGTGTCCAAACGGTCGGGTCAGCGTGACATCGATACCAACCGCACGTCCCACCGCGGAACGTTCTTCGGTGCGGTCGCGTCGTTCTTGGACACACCGCCGACGGCCTACACCTTCTCGGTCCGCGCGCTGACGCCCTGTCGACTGCTCACCCTCGACGCCGATGTCTTCTGGAACTTCATTCGCGGCGAATTCCCCATCGTGATGCACCTGCTACAGGGGGTGTGGAGCGACCACGAGGACATGCACAGCGCGATCGATCACCAGAATCGCGTGCAGGCTGCGGGCACGATCGCGGCCGGCTTGGCGCACGGCTTGAACAACCCCGTCGCGGCCACTGTCCGCGCGGCCGCCGACCTGCGCGAGCGCTTTCGGCGGCTGACCGGACCGGCGGCCCTGTCGGCGGCCGCACACGCGGCCCTGGACTCGACCCGGATGGCACTGACCCAGCGGGTTGAAGGGGGCGGACACCGTCGAGTGCACTCTCGGCGATCGGCGCTACAAACCGCCAGGGCTGAGGACGAGGTGGCCGACTGGCTCGACGCGCACGACGTCGCCGAGGGCTGGGACATTGCGCCCGTACTGGCCGGCGCCGGAGTCGAGGTCGCGGATCTGCAGACCGTGCTGGACCGGCTCGACGGCGCGGACTGCCCCGATTCGCCGGCCGAGGCATTCGCCTGGCTCGCCGACGTCCTCGATGCGGAAGCGCTGATCGGCGACATCACCGAGGCGAGTGAACGTATTTCGGAACTTGTCGATGCCAGTAAGCATTACGCCCACCTGGACGGGTCGGATTTCGACATCGTGGACCTACGACGCCTGATCGACTCCACCCTCGACGTGCTCGCGCCCTCGTTGGGTGAGGATATCGCGGTGGTACGCGACTACGATCCGGCGCTGCCCGGAGTCCCCTGTTACCCAGGGGAACTCACGCAGGCCCTGACCCATGTCATCGTAAACGCCATCGAGGCGATGCGCCGCGGGCCCGCCGTAGGACGCACTCTGATCCTGCGCACCAGGCTGGCCGACACGGTGCTCATCGAGATCGGCGACACCGGACCCGGTATCGACCCGGCCATCCGAGATCGGGTGTTCGACCCGTTCTTCACGACCAAGCCCGTCGGAGAGGGCGCGGGGCTGGGCCTGACCGTCGCTTGGCGCATCGTGGTCACGCGTCATGGCGGCACCGTCGGCGTCACGTCTGTCCCCGGCGACACACGCTTCACCCTCGGCTACTGGTTTGAGAACTCGGCGATCTGCTGAGTTCTGTGGTGACGGTAGTACAGCGCCTCGCA
>NZ_JBSFPX010000263.1:0-7822 GCF_053588415.1 Mycobacterium sp. NPDC003449 | reverse complement strand
TTACCTCACGGCCGGCCGCGGCCGCCCCGGCCGCGCCGGTGGCGGCCGAGACCAGGCCAGGAGCGATCGGCACCCCGGCGAAGCCGTTGAGCCCCAGCAGCTGACCCAGCAGCGCGCCCGTGCACGAGGTCGCGGGATCGAAGAATGCCGTGTTCAGCTTGTCGAACACGGTGAACAGGTAGACCACGAGCAGCACCAGGCCGGCCGGGCCGCGCGCCGCCTGCCACCAGCGCAAGACGGTCGGGCCGGAGCTTCCCGGTCGATTCCCGGTGGCGACTGCCCACAGGGCGGAACCGGCGAAGGCGAGGCCGATCAGCAGCGTCATCACCAAATGGTTCGACGCGGCAGGAAGATTCAGCACTGCGACGGTCGCACCGGCCGCCACCATGAGTGCGAATGCGCCCACCGAGGACGGGAACAGCAGCGCGGGAAGACTCGCCACCAGCGCCGGGACGACGGCCAGCGGCTGGCTGTCGGAGTAGTGGAACACCAGCGCCATGGCGTAAAGGGTTGTGAACCATCGGAACTGCTGCTCGGCACCGGACATCTCGGCCGTCCGGACGCCGCTGTCACGCCACCGCAATGGTTACTCCGTCCCGAGTTGGTCCGAGATACGTTGGCGGAGCAGCGTGGCGGCCTCGGTCTGATAGGCATGCTCGGCCCACTGCAGCGGGGTCGATCCGAACCTCCGGTCGGCGAGGGTGGGATCGGCCCCGGCGTCCAGCAGCCGGCCGATCAACTCGAGGTCGCCCTCGAAGGCCGCGTCGTGCAGCGGGGTGGCGCCGTGTTCATCCCTGACGTTCGGATCGTCGGGAAAGGCTGCCACGACGACTTCGGCACCGGTGATGTCGATTCCGTGCCTGCCGAGCAGGGCGAGGCGCTCGACGAACCCGTGCTCGGCCGCCCAGGCGACCTGGCGGCGCCACATCTGCTCGCGGGTCTCCATCGCCCCGCCGAGGCGTACCTCCCATGGGCTCGGCCCGGCATCCGCCAGGCCGTGTGCGAACAGCAGTTCCAGGTGCGAATCGTCCGCGCGGAACATCCGGTTATACAGCGTCTGCTGATCGACCGGGTGGGCGCCGCGCCGCAGCAGCAGCGCGGCCAGGTCCGGGGCATACGGGTGCCTGGGCTGGCGCCGCGGCCCCTGCTCGCCCTCGCCGAACACACCGGTCAACGCGGTGAACGGGGTCGGCAGTCCGCACCACAGGTATCCGGAGTCGGGATCGGTTCCGGCGTCCAGCAGCCGGGTGGCGGCGGCGAGTACGTCGTTGTTGTTGCGGCCCAACGGGGCCCGGGAATAGCACAGGTACAGCAGCGGCACCCAGCCGAACGGTCCGCCCCCGGTCGTCGCCAGTGCGGGCCGGTCCGCGAGATGACGTGCCAGCGCCACCGGATCGGCGGCCGCCGCCGCGGCCCAGACGTGTTCGTCGACCAGGCCCGGCTCGGCGGTGAGCAGATCGGCCGCGGCGGCCCAGCGTGGCGGCGCATCGGTTTCGTTATAGCGCAACGACGCCAGCGAGCAGAACCGGTCCGCGGTGTCCATGGCGTTCTCGTCGACCGCGCCCGGATCGACACTCGCCACCGGCCGTTCATCCACCGCGAGCGACCGCCAATGCACGCGAATTACGGCGTGTTTGGGTACAGACACGGTCGCTCGCGGTGCAAGGCGCGCGGTGCAACGGGAAGCGCCTCCTACGTGCAGACGGCGCCGAGGGCGGCGGACTTCACCAGCTTGGTGTACTTGGCCAGCACGCCCGAGGTGTAGACCGGCGGCAGCGGCTCAAAACCCTGTTTGCGGGCCTCGAATTCGGCCTCGTTGACCAGCACGTCCAGGGTGCCCTTGGCGACGTCCAGCCGGATCCGGTCACCGTCGCGCACGAATGCGATCGGCCCGCCGTCGACGGCCTCGGGCGCGATGTGGCCGACGCACAGTCCGGTCGTGCCACCCGAGAACCGGCCGTCGGTCATCAGCAGGACATCCTTGCCCAGCCCGGCGCCCTTGATCGCACCGGTGATGGCCAGCATCTCGCGCATGCCTGGGCCGCCCTTGGGGCCCTCGTAGCGGATCACCACGACATCGCCGTGGGTGATGGTGCCGTCCTCAAGCGCATCCAGGGCCGCCCGCTCGCGTTCGAAAACCCGTGCGGTGCCCTCGAACACGTCCGAATCGAAGCCCGCGGACTTCACCACGGCGCCTTCGGGGGCCAGCGAACCGTGCAGGATGGTGATACCGCCGGTCGGGTGGATCGGGTTGCCCATCGCCCGCAGCACCTTGCCGTCCGGATCGGGCGGCGCGATGTGGGCCAGGTTCTCGGCCATGGTCTTACCGGTGATGGTCAGGCAATCGCCGTGCAGCAGACCGGCATCCAGCAGGGCGCGCATCACCACCGGCACCCCGCCGATCCCGTCGACGTCCTTCATCACATGCTTGCCAAAGGGTTTCACATCGGCGAGGTGCGGCACCTTCGCGCCGACCCGGATGAAATCGTCGAGGGTCAGCTTCACGCCCGCCTCGAACGCGATGGCCAGCAGGTGCAGCACCGCATTGGTGGATCCGCCGAACGCCATCACCACGGCGATGGCGTTCTCGAACGACTCCTTGGTGAGGATGTCGCCGGTGGTGATGCCGCGCCGGAGGAGCTCGACGACGGCCTCCCCGGACTTGCGGGCGTAGTCGTCGCGGCGCTTGTCGATCGCGACCGGTGAGGCGCTGCCGGGCAGTGAGAGGCCAAGTGCCTCGGCGGCACTGGCCATGGTGTTGGCGGTGTACATACCGCCGCACGCGCCCTCACCGGGACAGATCGCACGCTCGATGATGTCGACGTCCTCACGCGACATCAACCCGCGCGCGCAGGCGCCGACGGCCTCGAAGGCGTCGATGATGGTGACTTCCTTCTCGGAGCCGTCGGTGAGTCGGGCCGTGCCCGGCATGATCGAGCCGTTGTAGAGGAACACCGAGGCCAGGTTCAGCCGGGCGGCGGCCATCAGCATTCCGGGGATCGACTTGTCGCACCCGGCCAGCAGCACCGTGCCGTCGAGGCGTTCGGCCTGCACCACGGTCTCGACGCTGTCGGCGATCACCTCGCGCGACACCAGCGAGAAGTGCATGCCCTCGTGGCCCATCGAGATGCCGTCGGAGACCGAGATGGTGCCGAATTCCAGCGGGTAGCCGCCGCCGGTGTGCACACCGTCCTTGACCGACTGCGCGAGCCGCTGCAGCGACATGTTGCACGGGGTGATCTCGTTCCACGACGAGCCGACGCCGATCTGAGGTTTGGCCCAGTCGTCATCGCCCATGCCCACCGCGCGCAGCATGCCGCGCGCCGCGGCCTTCTCCAGGCCGTCGGTGACGTCGCGGCTGCGGGGCTTGATATCGACCGACTGATCGGAGGGCGCGGTGGGGCTCATCGTTCAAGTATGCGCAGCCTGTCTAATCGGATTTCGCTAAGGCAAGCCTCGCTTCGGGCACCGGTGCCGCCCGCGTTGCACCGCATACCCCGGTGGGGTACCGGTATGGTGGGGGGATGGACGTCGCGCAGGCCTCGGGTGAGCATGGCTACTCACTGCAGAAGGACAACTACGCCAAGCGGCTGCGCCGGATCGAGGGCCAGGTCCGCGGCATCGCCAAGATGATCGAAGACGACAAATACTGCATCGACGTGCTCACCCAGATCAGTGCCGTCAACAACGCCCTGCAGTCGGTGGCGCTCGGCCTGCTCGACGAGCATCTCGGGCACTGCGTCTCGCACGCCGTCGCCGAAGGTGGGCAGGAGGCCGAGGCCAAACTGGCCGAGGCCTCGGCCGCGATCGCCCGCCTGGTGCGGTCCTAGGCGGTACCCGGTTCGGTCTCAGCCCAGGTGCGCCGAGAGCAGGAACGCGGGCACCGACTTGCGACCGTCGGCTTCATCCCTGAGGTCGACCATCGGGAACTGGTCCTCGACACCGTCGGGGAAGACGGCGTGGATCCGGGCGGGCGCGACGTCGTCGATCGTCCAGTACCGGCCCACGATCGACCGCAACTCGTCTTCGGTGACGGCGTTGGCGGGGCCGTCCGGCAGGCCGGCCCGGTCGAACACCAGCACGAAGTACACCGCTCCCGGCGCCGCGGCGCGGACGATGGACTGCTGGTAGCCCTCGCGGGCCTCGACGGGCATCGAGTGGAACAGCGTGCTGTCGACGATGGTGCCGAACCGGCCGTCGTAGCCGGTGAAACTGCTGATGTCGGCGACCTCGAAGGTCGCAGTGGTGAGGCCGCGGCGGTCGGCTTCGGCTTTGGCGAGGTCGATGGCGGTGGGGGACAGGTCCAGCCCGACGGTGCTGAATCCCCGCTCGGCTAGATGCAGCGAGATCGCGCCCTCACCGCAGCCCGCGTCGAGCACCTCGCCGTGGAATCTGCCCTGCTCGATCAGGGCGGCGAGCTCCGGCTGCGGTTCGCCGATGCTCCACGGCGCTTTGGCTCCGGCGGTGATGGCCCCGGCGCCCGCTTCCGGGACCTCGCCCCGGTAGACGGCTTCGAACATCTCCTCGAACGGTTGGTTCATGACGTCGCGCTCCTTCGTATCGGTGTACGGGCACGAGACACCGGCCGAGCCGCATCCGTGACACCCTGTGACTCAGGTCACAATCAGTCTCGGTCGAGTTCGCGCTCGATGCGTTCCACCTTGGCGGTGAGCTGCCCGGTGTAGCCGGGACGGATATCGGCCTTGAGCACCAGGCTGACCCGGGGAGAGACCGCCGCTACCGCCTCGACCGCCCGTTTGACCACGGCCATCACCTCGTCCCACTCGCCTTCGACGTTGGTGAACATCGCATTGGTCTCGTTGGGCAGGCCCGACTCGCGCACCACCCGCACCGCCTCGGCCACCGCGGCGCCGACACCGCCGGATTCGTCGCCGCCGGCCGGGCTGATGCTGAACGCCGCGATCACTGTTTGCTGTACCGGGTCGGGCGGACCACCAGGATCACCCGGTCGGGTGCGTCGGCCGGCACCTCGGTGAGGTGACCGCTGTAGCGGTCGTTGAGCTCGAGGAAGAACGCCGCGGTCGGGTCGGGCACGATCTCCTCGACCACACCGCGCACCTCGAGGTAGCGGTACGGGTTGTCCGGATCGTGGATCGACATGGCCACCTCGGGATGTGCCGTCACATTGCGGTACCGCTGCCGCTTGGTGGTGTGGGTGAAGCGCAGCCGCTCACCGTCCCAGCCGAACCACATCGGGTTCACCTGTACGGTGCCGTCGGGTCTGGTGATGGCGAGGTGGCCGAACATGGGCCGGTCGAGCAGGTCTTCATAGCCATCCGGAACGGCAACCATTTGGGGATCCTCTCGGTTCGGTTATCGCGAGCTGTCACGTCGAGCCACTAGCGTGGCATTCCAGCATGACCGTGGAAGCGCCGACGGCAAGTCCGTGGACCCTGCGCGTCGCCATGCGGCTCATGGTGCTCGCGGCGGCGGCGTTCGTCTACGTCACCGCCGAAATCCTGCCGGTCGGGGCGCTGCCCGCGATCGCCACCGACCTGCGGGTGAGCGAAGGCCTGGTCGGCACCCTGATGGCCAGCTACGCCCTGGTCGCCGCGCTCACCACGGTGCTGCTGGTGCGGCTCACCGCGCGCTGGCCGCGCCGCCGGACCTTGATCCTCACCCTGGTGTGTTTGACCGTGTCCCAGGTGATCTCGGCGTTGGCGCCGAATTTCGCGGTGCTCGCCGGCGGCCGCGTGCTGTGTGCGCTGACGCACGGCCTGATGTGGTCGGTGATCGCACCGATCGGGGCCAGGCTGGTGCCGGCCAGCCACGCCGGGCGGGCCACCGCCGCGGTCTATGTGGGCACGGGTCTGGCTCTGGTGGTGGGTAATCCGCTGACCGCGGCGATGAGCGCGCTGTGGGGCTGGCGGCTGGCCGTCGGGGTGGTCGCGGCGACGGCGCTGGCGGTGACGCTGGCGGCGTGGGCGGCGCTGCCGCCGATGGCCGCGGCCCAGGAGGCCGCCGCGGCGCCGCCCCGGCATCACCGCAACCGGCGGCTGCTGACCTTGTCGGCGCTCACCCTCATCGGGGTCACCGGGCACTTCATCGCCTACACGTTCGTCGTCGTGATCATCCGCGATGTGGTCGGCGTGCACGGGGCGCATCTGGCCTGGCTGCTGGCCGGCTACGGCATCGCCGGGCTGGTCGCGATGGCGGCGATGGCCCGGCCGTTGGACCAGTGGCCGAAGGCGTCGGTGGTCGCCTGCCTGGCCGCGCTGGCGGTGGCGCTGGTGGCGCTGTCGATCCTGGCGATCGGCCGCCATCCCGGATTGGCCACAGTGCTGGCGGGCACGCTGGCGGTGGTGCTGTGGGGCGCCGCATCGACGGCGCTGCCCCCGATGCTGCAGGCCTCGGCGATGCGGACGGCGCCGGAGGATCCGGACGGGGCGTCGGGGCTCTACGTCGCGGCCTTTCAGATCGGCATCATGGGCGGGGCCCTGGCCGGTGGCGGTATCTATGACAGTGCGGGCCTGACCGCCATGATCGCGACCGCCGCGACCCTGATCGTCATTGCCATGTGCGGCGTAATCGCCACTCGCGGGGTGTTTCCGGGTTCCCTGCGGAACAGGGAAACGTAACGCCGCACACCCCGGGCGCGATGAACATCGCAGTTCAGCGCCGTGGACTCGGACGATGTCGGGGCATGACGGTCTCTCGCGGCAGTAGCTGGTCTCCGCGCTGTGCGACACTGTAGCTAGTTGTGCTGTCTGGAGGTAACGCATGCCGAAACCGGCAAAACGCAGGCTGATCACCGTTTTCATGGCGGCCGGATTGATCGGCGGACTGGTCATGAGCCCGTCCGCGATGGCCGATCCCGAAGTTCCGCCACCACCGGCCCCGGTCGACCCGGGGGTGGCCCCGCCGGCGCCGATCGCGGCCCCGCCGGCCGATCCGCTCGCGCCACCGGCCCCGGCCGCCCCCGCCGCGGCCGATCCGGCGTCGCCGCCCGTCATCACCAACTACGGCTCCCCGACCGTCCCGTTCGAGGGCACCGCGCCCGGCCAGAGCGCCGAGCCGTTCACCGGTGAGGCGCCGTTCCTGCCTCCGTCGTTCAACCCGGTCAACGGGTCGATGGTGGGTGTGGCCAAGCCGATCTACATCAACTTCCAGCGGCCGATCGCCGACCGGCAGATGGCCCAGGACGCCATCCGGATCACCTCGAACCCGCCGGTGGCGGGCCGCTTCTACTGGGTCACCGACACCCAGCTGCGGTGGCGGCCCCAGGACTTCTGGCCGTCCAACACCGTGGTGAACATTGACGCGGCGGGCACCAAGTCCAGTTTCCGGGTCGGTGACTACCTGGTGGCCACGGTCGACGACAAGTCCCACCAGATGGAGATCATGCGCAACGGGAAGCTGGAGAAGACCTTCCCGGTGTCGATGGGCAAGCCCGACGGCAAGCACGAGACCAAGAACGGCACCTATTACGTGCTGGAGAAGTTCCCCGACATCATCATGGATTCGGCCACCTACGGCGTGCCGAACGATTCGGCGGAGGGCTACAAGCTCAAGGTGCAGGACGCGGTCCGCATCGACAACAGCGGCATCTTCGTCCACAGTGCGCCGTGGTCGACCGGTGACCAGGGCAAGCGCAATGTCAGCCACGGCTGCATCAACCTCAGCCCGGCCAACGCCAAGTGGTTCTACGACAACTTCGGCAGCGGAGATCCGGTCGTGATCAAGAACAGCAAGGGTCTCTACAACGCGCCGGACGGGGCGTCGGACTGGCAGATGTTCTAGACCGTTCCTGCGCGAGCAGACACAAAAGTGCCCGGTTTCCAGCGAAACCGGGCACTTTTAT
>NZ_JBSFPX010000262.1:0-7839 GCF_053588415.1 Mycobacterium sp. NPDC003449 | reverse complement strand
GGTACCCGGTACGGCGGCGTTCCGGGTACCTCCGCGTCTGCTCGGCGGGGAAAGTGGGTGCTCACCGGGAGCGTGTTCGCCCGGTGAGGATCAGTTTTCCTCGCGATAACGCCGACGGAAAAATCCGGGAACACCGTCGCCACACCATGGCGGCATGGCGAACGGCACGACCTCGGACCGCACGCACCGGACGGCGTGTTCGTACTGCGGTGTCGGGTGCGGTATCGAGGTGAACACCAGGGTCGAGGACGGCCACACCGTCATCGCCCGGGTGTCGGGGGACAAGCTGCATCCGGCCAACTTCGGCAGGCTGTGCACCAAGGGGGCGACCCACGCCGACCTGATGGCCGCCGCCGACGACCGGTTGACCTCGGCGCTGCTGCGGCCCAGCCGGGACGACGAACTGATGCCCACCCCGGTCGAGGATGCGGTCGCCGAGGCCGGCCGCCGGTTGCGGGCCATCGTCGACGAGCACGGCCCGGACGCCGTCGCGCTGTACGTATCCGGCCAGATGTCGATCGAAGCCCAGTATCTGGCCACCAAACTCGCCAAGGGTTTCCTGCGCACCGTGCACATCGAGTCGAATTCGCGGTTGTGCATGGCCAGTGCGGGCACGGGTTTCAAACAGTCGCTGGGAGCCGACGGACCGCCGGGCTCCTACGCCGACTTCGACCGTGCCGACCTGTTTTTCGTGATCGGCTCGAATATGGCCGACTGCCACCCGATCCTGTTCCTGCGGATGGCCGACCGGCTCAAGGCGGGCGCCGGGTTGATCGTGGTCGATCCGCGGCGCACCGCGACCGCCGAGCGTGCCGACCTGTTCCTGCAGATCAAGCCGGGCACCGACGTGGCGCTGCTGAACGGCCTGCTCCATCTGTTGGTCGAAAATGGTGACATCGACCGGGAATTCATCGCCGAGCATACCGAAGGCTGGGACGCGATGCCGGACTTCCTGGCCGGCTATCCACCGGCCGTGGTCGCCGAGATCACCGGCCTGGCCGAGGCCGATATCCGCACCGCCGCGGCGATGATCGGGGCCGCGGGCGAGTGGATGAGCTGCTGGACGATGGGTCTGAACCAGAGCACGCACGGCACCTGGAACACCAACGCGATCTGCAATCTGCACCTGGCCACCGGCGCCATCTGCCGTCCCGGCAGCGGCCCGATGTCGCTGACCGGTCAACCCAACGCCATGGGCGGGCGTGAAATGGGTTATATGGGGCCGGGATTGCCCGGGCAGCGGGCGGTGTCCTCGGCCGGGGACCGCGCCTTCGTCGAAACCCGGTGGGGTGTCGCGCCCGGCACCATCCGCACCGAGGTGGGGCCCGGCACCATCGGCATGTTCGAGCGGATGGCGGCCGGTGAGATCAAGGCCTGCTGGATCATCTGCACCAATCCGGTCGCCAGCGTCGCGAACCGCAAGACCGTCATCAACGGGTTGGAGGCCGCCGAGCTGGTCGTCACCCAGGACGCCTACCGCGCCACAGCCACCAACCACTACGCCGATATCGTGCTGCCCGCGGCGCTGTGGGCCGAATCCGAAGGTGTCACGGTCAATTCCGAGCGCAACCTGACCCTGCTGTCGCCGTCGCTCCCGCCGCGGGGCCAGGCCAGGCCGGACTGGCAACTGATCTGCCAGGTCGCCACCCGGATGGGGTTCGGCGCGCACTTCGACTACGCGTCGGCCGAGGAGATCTTCGATGAGATCCGCGGGTTCGCCAACCCGGAGACCGGTTACGACATACGGGGCGCGAGCTATTCGCGGTTGCGTCTGACCCCGCTGCAGTGGCCGTGCCCGCCGGTGGACGCACCGAGCGGCGAGGCCGACCGGCACCCCGTCCGCTATCTCAACGACGGGGTCAGCCAGGACCTTTTCGTCGACGAGACCGGGCATCGGCCCCGGCTGGCCTTCCCGACGGCGTCGCGCCGGGCCGTGTTCCATGCCCGCCCGCACATGAGTGCGGCCGAACTGCCCGATGACGACTATCCGATGGTGCTCAACACCGGTCGGCTGCAACATCAATGGCACACCATGACCAAGACCGGCAAGGTCGCCAAGCTCAACCGGCTCAACCCGGCGCCGTTCGTCGAGATCCACCCGGACGACGCGGTGGCGCTGGGCATCGTCGCCGGCCGGCCCGTCGAAGTCGAATCCCGCCGGGGCCGTGCGGTGCTGCCCGCGGTGCTGTCCGATCGGGTGCGGCCGGGTCATTGTTTTGCGCCGTTCCACTGGAACGATGAGCACGGCGAATACCTCACCGTCAACGCGGTGACCAACGATGCCGTCGATGCAGATTCGCTGCAGCCCGAGTTCAAGGTATGTGCGGTCAGCCTGCGACCGGTGCCGATGGACGTGGTGCCGGCCGGGGCCGGCGCGGTAGCCGACCGCCCGGTGGGTAGCGGGCCGCTGGTGTTGTGGGCGTCGCAGACCGGCACGGCAGAGGAGTACGCGGCCACGGTGGCCGGACGCATCGCCGGTGCGGCCCTGGTCAACATGGATGAGCTGACGCTCGACGAGCTGGCCGCCGCCCGCGATGTGCTGGTGGTGACCAGCACCTTCGGCGACGGCGGCCCACCCGACAACGGCGCCGACTTCTGGACCCGGCTGACCGCTGCCGATGCCCCTGGGCTGCAGGGAATCCGGTATGCGGTGCTCGGTATCGGCGACCGTTCCTACGACAACTTCTGCGGGCACGCGAAATCGTTGGACCACCGCTTCGCCGATCTCGGCGCGACCAAACTGCTGGACCGCTCCGAATGCGAGGCCTACGACGACGAGCCGATGCGATGGTGGGCCGAGGCGGTGACCGACCTGCTCGCCGGCGCCCCGCACCCGCGGCGACGCCCCCGCGCTGCCGCGGTCATCCGCACCGAGCCGGACGAGTTCACCAGAGCCAAACCGATTCTCGCGACCCTCGTCCGAAACGACGTGCTGTCCGCGCCCGGATCGGGAAAAGATGTGCGGCAGTTCGGATTCGACATCTCCGAGTACGGGGTGAGCTATGCTGCGGGCGATTCGCTCGGGGTATACGCCGCCAACGATCCCGCGGTGGTGGACGCCTGGCTGGCCGCGACCGGGCTGCGGGCCGAAGCCACGGTCGAGGTCGACGGCACCGAACAGACCCTGCGCGACGCCTTGATCTCGTCCTATGACATCTGCCGCGTGACACCAGACCTCTTGCGGTTCATCGCCGATTCGTGCGGTGACCGGTCGGCGGCCAAGGTGTTGCGCGGATCCGGTGGGCGGCTGGCCAAATGGTTGCACAACCGCAACGGACTCGACCTGGTGACCGAGTTCGCGGTGCACGCCGAACCACACCAGTGGCAGCAGGTGCTGGTGCGGTTGACCCCGCGCAACTATTCGATCTCGTCGAGCCCGCTGGTCAGCCCGCACGAGGTGCAGTTGACGGTGTCGGTGGTCCGGTACCGCGGTACCGGCGGGGCGGCCAGGGGCGGGGTGTGCTCGACGTTCCTGGCCGACCGGGCCGCCGCGGCTCCGGTCTTCCTGCAGCGGTCCCCGCACTTCCGCCCGCCCGAGGACGCCGACACCCCGATGATCATGGTGGGTCCCGGCACCGGCATCGCCCCGTTCCGCGGGTTTCTGCACGAGCGCCGCGCCCTCGGGCACGGCGGCCGCAACTGGCTGTTCTTCGGAGATCAGCACCGCAGTCAGCACTTCTACTACCGCGACGATCTGGAGGGCATGCTCGCCGACGGGTTCCTCAACCGGCTGGATCTGGCCTTCTCCCGGGATCAGGCGAAGCGGGTCTATGTGCAGCACAAGATGCTCGACTACGGCGCGGACGTGTGGCGCTGGCTCGATGCCGGCGCACATCTGTACGTATGCGGCGACGCCAGCCGGATGGCCAGGGACGTCGACGCCGCGTTGACCACGATCATCCGCACCCACGGCGGGATGTCCGCGGACCGGGCCCGTGACTACCGGCGTGAACTCGTCGCCGACAAGCGGTATGTGCGCGACGTGTACTGACCGGCGTCGGGCTACCAAACACAGGTAGTGCGCCACGCGTGCCGTGGGCGCGGGCTCGGCCTAATTTCCCGGTATGACGGGTTTGCTCGTCGCTGTCGGGTCAGGAGGGGACATGATCGCGAGGAATCGCCGATGACCACCTTGTTGGCCGCGCTGCCGCTGCTTCTGGCCGTATTGGGCGTCTACGATCTGCAGCGCTGGCTCGAACGGTGGGATTACCACCGACACCTGCCGGATTAGCCGGATCGCGAGGCCAGGGCACCGAGAGTGTCGCACACGGCGCCGGCGTGAGCGGAGAGCGCTTCGTCCGTGCCGAAGCGGCGTGTGCGGTCAGATCACCTCAAACTGTCGATCCTGGCGTGCAACAGTTGGGCGAGGCGCTCTGTGTGCCGATCGTCGAAACCGATCTCGCCACATCTATCGGGCCATGCGGTTGCGGCGTCGATCATGGTATCGATCATGCTTTTCGTAGCCCGTTCGCGTATTCCGAGGCGTTCCCCTGCCTCGATGAAGTTGGCACGCGTGAGGCGGTTCGCCCGTCCGTACAGGTTGAGCGCCATAGGGTCGTTCCACCCGGTATACGGTTGCGTGCAGAGCAAATTGTAGGCGGGGGTCGGCTGCCAAAATCCGTCTGGGTTATAGATCGACATGTTCTTTCCATGCAGATCCCCGTTGCCGATAAGCCAGCTGAAGACAACAACTTTCAGCAACTCGACCAGCGCTATCACTCGCGACCCGCCGCCACGTCCGCAGGCGTCGGCGAGTTTCGTCATCGCGGTCTCCGTTTTGATGCGGTACTTCGATGCCGGATACAGGCCGGCCACTTGGCACGCGTCTTCTTGCGGAATCCGTCTTGGTCCAACCCGATCAGATCGATGCACCAATAGGGCGCTGCGTCCCTGTCTGTCGCGCAGCAGCGTGGTCTGAGCGGCCCGCAGACCGCATGCCGATGCCATCCGCATGAAGAAGTGCTCGTTTTCGACCAGGAGCGGGAAGCCGGCAGGGTTCAGCTTGAGTATTGCCGGGCCGGCACGAGTCTGAGTCGGAGTCGACATCATGGCAGCACTGACTTTGGGTTGAACTCCCGCCAAACCGACAGGGTCGGCCTGGACAGAACCCGTCAGCTTCGCAAAGACTGCGTGAAAGTCGTTGTCTCGCTCCGGTTCGAATAGCGGCGGCGGCAGGAGGGGAGTTGCGCCGGCAGGGAACACTTGGACGTTGCCGATGGTGTCGGCGCCGATCGCGAGCAGCAATGTCAGATGGTCATCCGTCGATGTCTTTGTTGACGAGGTGACAACCCCGAGTCGAACACCCTCTGGCAGGAGCCCGGCGAAAAATGGCGGAACGGCCCCTCCCGCGGTGATTACCGGATACTCACCGGACCGCAGTAATGACCAGGAAACCGATCGATCTCGTACCCGGCCTTCGCCAGATTCTCCGGTCACATAATCGAAGCTGACGGCATCGCCACGTTCGCGGGTCAGCTGGGCGGCGAACGCTTCGCCGATATATACGTCGGCTTCGGTGACCTCGCGAAGGTCGAGCGCAATTCGGTCCGTCATTCCGCCGTCGAACTCACATCGAGGCGCAGGCCAAGAATGTTGGCGATCTCCAGGACTGAACCGATCTTGGTTGCACCGGTCCCCGCCTCCAGGGTTTGAACGCTGTAGCGCGATACTCCGGCCAGGTCGGCCAGCATCTCCTGGGTGAGCTGCAGCGCCAACCTTCGCTCGATGAAGGCTCGACTTATGCCCGTTAATTCAGGCATAAGTTCCTCGCGTCGCGGATTTGTGCGCCTTGGGCGCGCCATGATCCTCCTTATGCTGATAAATCAAGCATAAGACCGGGTGACCCTTCGGCGAGGCGTCGTCAAGCCGTTATGCCTGACTTTTCACCCATAACGACACGGTGGCGAGGTCGGGTCCGAGGCCCACGGGAGCATCTCGCCTGAGCGGAGCCCATGACGGATTGAAAGCTCCGTGGACGGTACGTACTAAATCCTATACAGTAGCGATAGTTATGTGCAGGATTTGGTACAGGGGTGGTGATCACCATGACCGATGTAGCCGGCTTCGACAGCTTGAGCGCTATGCCGGACACGTTCCGATTCTCCGAAGCCCTAGAGCACATGAACAGGCGCCAGTTCTACAACCTTCGCGACGAAGGTCGCATCGTCCAGATCGCACGCGGTCTTTACCGCAAGAGCACGTGGCGCGGCGATGAAGACCTCGCCGAGATCAGTTCTGCGTCACCCCAGGCCACCATCGCCCTCCGATCGGCACTGGCACGCCACGACCTCATCGACGACATCCCTGACCTACTCGACATCGCTATCCCTCGGGGACGCTGGGCGCCGCGGCTGAACACACCGATCAGGTGGCATCGTTTTGACCCGGCCACCTTCACCATCGGACGCGACACTCTGGCGACCGATGCGGGCACACAAATCGGCATCTACTCCGCACCGCGCAGCATCATCGATTCATACCGCTTGCATCATCGCGAAGGGATCGACCTGGCTAACGATGCCCTCAAGCGGTGGTTGCGCCAAGGTGGTCAACCCTCCGAACTGCTGAGCATGGCGCGGTCGTTCCCGCGCGCGCAGCGCGCTCTACAACAGGCGCTGGCGATCCTGCTTTGAGCCCAATCTCGCGCGAAACCGCCGGCGGTCGCGCATACATCGATCTGCAGCGGCGTGCTAAACAGGGCAGACGCAATACCCAAGAGCTGCTCCAGCTCTACATCCTCGAGGGATTCCTTGGCCGGCTCAGCCGCAGCCCGTCGAATGAGAAGTTCGTCCTCAAAGGTGGGGTTCTGCTGGCGGCCTTCGGTAGCCGTCGACCCACTCGCGACGTCGACCTGGCTGGTCAGGGCCTTGGAAACTCCGAAGCCGAGATCGTTGCCCTCATCGGATCTGTCCTTGCTGTGCGCCTACCCGAGGACGATGGAATCGAGTTCGACGCTGTTGCAGTGCGTTCGGAGGTCATTCGTGAGGATGATGAGTACTCCGGTGTCCGTGTCAGCGCCGATGCCCGGGTCGCTACGTCGCGGCACAGGTTCCATGTTGACGTGAGCGTCGGGGATCCCATTGTGCCCAGCCCCACGCTGGTGTCGGTGCCACGGTTGCTCGGCGGGGAGCCCATCATCCTCAACGGCTATCCGCTGCACATGGTGCACGCCGAAAAGGTTGTGACCGCCATACAGCGCGGTGTGGCCAATACGCGCTGGCGCGATTTCGGTGACATCTGGGTTCTGTCGCGCGCTCACGCGCTGGGTGGAGCCGACCTTCAGACAGCCATCGGGGAAGTTGCGCAACATCGACGTGCCAAGTTGATATCGCTGGCCGACGTGCTCGACGGGTATCCCCAACTCGCTCAGTCCCGTTGGGCGGCGTGGCGCAACCGACAAGGCCGCGAGGAACTCCCCGAGCAGTTCGCCGATCTGCTCGCCGAAGTCATCGCTTTTGCCGAACCCGCGGTCACCGATGATCTCACCGACCTGAGCTGGAGCCCAGACGACGGGATATGGCGATAACGCGCAGCGGTCACCCGAAGACACAATCAGTTCCCGACCGGTGCCGGAGTTCATGGACCAGCGATAACGATTCAGAGCGGGTCATGGGAATCGTTCGGCTGAAAATTGTGTCCGAGGGGGGACTTGAACCCCCACGCCCGTTAATAGGGCACTAGCACCTCAAGCTAGCGCGTCTGCCATTCCGCCACTCGGACCTGCCCAACCTCGCGGGTTGGGCGATGCGACGGCGACGCCTGCGAGCTGGACTGCGCATCGGTCGTCGAGGTGCCGCAGGCCGTCAAGGCCAAAGCAAGTGTCAGCAGGGCCACACCCTT
>NZ_JBSFPX010000261.1:0-7999 GCF_053588415.1 Mycobacterium sp. NPDC003449 | reverse complement strand
TATCGCAATTCGGTCAGCGCATACTCCCGCGAGGTGTTGGCCGCGGCGTTCGGCACCCACATCGAGGATCTGCCCGACTTCCCGTTCACCCAGGCAAGGGCGGTCAGCGTCGACAGGACAAAGACTCCCAGGACGGGCAGTCCGACCAGCAGAATCGCGGTGGCGGCTCCGGCGGCTCCGGCGGCAACGCGGGCTCGAACTCCGCCGATGACGACGGTGATGGCCGTCAGGGGCGCCGGGGCCGCAGGTTCCGGGACCGTCGGCGCCGCGGCGAGCGCGGCGGTGAAGGCGGCGGCGGAAACGACACCGAACTTCGCGACGACGATGTCGTCCAGCCGGTCGCCGGCATCCTCGACGTGCTGGACAACTACGCGTTCGTCCGCACCTCGGGATACCTCGCCGGCCCCAACGACGTGTATGTGTCGATGAACATGGTGCGCAAGAACGGCCTGCGCCGCGGCGACGCGGTGACCGGTGCGGTCCGCGTGCCGCGTGAGGGCGAGAGCGGCGGAAACAACCCGCGGCAGAAGTTCAACCCGCTGGTCCGTCTCGACACCGTCAACGGCGGCCCGGTCGAGGACGCCAAGAATCGGCCCGATTTCACCAAGCTGACCCCGCTGTACCCGAACCAGCGGCTGCGCCTGGAGACCACGCCGGAGCGCCTGACCACCCGCGTGATCGACCTGATCATGCCGATCGGCAAGGGCCAGCGGGCCCTGATCGTGTCCCCGCCCAAGGCTGGTAAGACCACGATCATGCAGGACATCGCGAACGCGATCACCCGCAACAACCCGGAATGCCATCTGATGGTGGTACTCGTCGACGAGCGTCCGGAAGAGGTCACCGACATGCAGCGCTCGGTCAAGGGTGAGGTCATCGCCTCGACCTTCGACCGGCCGCCGTCAGACCACACCCAGGCTGCCGAGCTGGCCATCGAGCGGGCCAAGCGCCTGGTCGAGCAGGGCAAGGACGTCGTCGTGCTGCTCGACTCGATCACCCGTCTGGGCCGCGCGTACAACAACGCGTCGCCGGCGTCGGGCCGCATCCTGTCCGGTGGTGTCGATTCCACCGCGCTCTACCCGCCGAAGCGATTCCTCGGCGCGGCCCGCAACATCGAGCACGGCGGTTCGCTGACCATCATCGCGACGGCCATGGTCGAGACCGGCTCCACCGGTGACACGGTGATCTTCGAGGAGTTCAAGGGCACCGGTAACGCCGAGCTCAAGCTGGACCGCAAGATCGCCGAGCGCCGGGTGTTCCCGGCCGTCGACGTCAACCCGTCCGGTACCCGCAAGGACGAGCTGCTGCTCTCACCGGACGAGTTCGCCATCGTGCACAAGCTGCGCCGCGTGCTCTCGGGCCTCGACAGCCACCAGGCCATCGACCTGCTGATGAGCCAGCTGCGCAAGACCAAGAACAACTACGAGTTCCTGGTGCAGGTCTCCAAGACCGCGCCCGGCTCGATGGACGTCGACTAGGCGCCCGTACACCGCGAACAGACACGCCGGTACCCGAAAACTCACATTTTCGGGTACCGGCGTGTCTGTTCGGCAGGCTGGCTCGGCAGGCTAGGTGCCGGAAGGATCGGCCCGCAGGCCGGGCATCACGTACCGGCGGAGCTGCGTGAGGACGGCGTCCAGGTCATTGGCGTCGAGGTGCTCACCGGGCACGGTGGCGAACGTAAGCACAACCCGGGCAACCCATTCCGAAGCCTCTGCGATATCGGTGCCGGGGTGGATCTCACCCGCGTCGCGCGCGGCCACCACATACCGTGACCAGAACGCGGCCAGATCCGGGACCAGGCCCTGCACCCCGGCGCCCGCGCACGCGGCGAACTCCTCGGGCTCGTCCACCCGCAGCTTCATCGACAGCGCACCGGGATCGTCGTAGGCGGTCCGGCCGTGCCGGATGCCCTCCGCGATCTGGCGGTCCAGCCCCTGGTAGCGCGCCAGCATGGCGTGCGCATCCGACCAGTACGCCTCGTTGAGCCGGACGATGGCCGCGCCCAGCAGCGTCACCTTGTCCGGGAAATGCCGGTAGAGCCAACCACGGGACACCCCGGCGGCCCCGGCGATCTCGGAGACCGTGGTGGCGCGGATGCCCTTGGTGCGCAGACACACCTCGGCGGCGTCGATGAGACGATCGCGCACACTGCGGGGTGTGCCGGTCGGTGACGGAGCATCGGACAACGGGCGGCTCCTGATCTCGGGACTCGGGCTGGTAGCCGATTCTGCCAAGCGCCCGGCGCTACCGAGCGCGGCGCGGCCGTGGTAGACATTCTTCTCGATCTGTTCACTAGCGCCCGGGGGTCGACGAATGGCCGATACGCTGCAACAACTGCTCCGCGAACGGGCCGGCCAGGACACCGTCGCCGTCAAATACGCCGACCGCAGCCTGACCTGGCACGAACACCTCGGCGAGGCCACCGGCCAGGCCGCGGCCCTGCTCGGAATCGCCGACCGCGGCCGTCCGGTGCACATCGGCGCGCTGCTCGGCAACACCCCGGACATGCTGACCGCGATGGCCGCCGCCGCGCTGGGCGGGTACGTGCTGTGCGGGATCAACAACACCAGGCGCGGGGAGGCGCTGGCCTCCGATATCCGGCGCTCGGACTGCCAGATCCTGCTGGTCGACCCCACCCACCGGGACCTGCTGACCGGCCTGGACCTGAGCGGGGTCCGGGTGCTCGACACCGGCTCCGACGAGTGGCGCCGGCTGTGCCGCACCGCAGGCCCGTTCGCGCCGCTGCGCGAGGTGGCGGCCACCGACACGTTCATGATGATCTTCACCTCGGGCACCAGCGGTGACCCCAAGGCCGTCAAGGTCGCGCATATGACGGTGCTGTTCGCCGGCCTGGCCCTGGTCGAGCGGTTCGCCATCACCACCGACGACGTGTGTTACCTGTCCATGCCGCTGTTCCACTCCAACGCCCTGCTGGCGGGGTGGGGGGTCGCGGTCGGCGCGGGCGCCGCGATGGCGCCGGCCGCCTTCTCGGCCTCCGGGCTGCTCGGCGATCTGCGCCGCTACGGCGCCACCTACATGAACTACGTCGGCAAACCGCTCGCCTATGTGCTGGCCACCCCCGAACAGCCCGGCGACAGCGACAATCCGCTGCGGGTGGCCTTCGGCAACGAGGCCGGCGACCGGGACATCGCCGAATTCGGTCGGAGGTTCGGCTGCACCGTGTGGGACGGATTCGGGTCGACCGAGGGAGCCGTGATCGTCACGCGCGAGCCGGACTGCCCGCCCGGATCGGTGGGCAGGGGATTTCCCGGGGTGGCGATCTACGATCCGGAGACCGTGACCGAATGCGCGGTCGCCGAATTCGCCGCGAGCGGCGCGCTGGCCAACGCCGACGCGGCGATCGGGGAGCTGGTCAACACCACGGGGGCGGGGCTGTTCCAGGGCTACTACAACGACCAGTCGGCCACCGACGAACGGCTGCGGCACGGCATGTACTGGTCGGGCGATCTGGCCTACCGCGACGCCGACGGCTGGATCTACCTCGCCGGCCGCACCGCCGACTGGATGCGCGTCGACGGCGAGAACCTGACCTCGGCGCCCATCGAGCGGATCCTGGCCCGGCATCCGGCGGTCAACCGGGTCGCGGTCTACGCCGTGCCCGATCCCCGGGTCGGCGATCAGGTCATGGCCGCCATCGTCGTGCAGGACCGGGCCGGCCTGACGCCCGCCGCGTTCGAGGAGTTTCTGGCCGGCCAGCCCGACCTTTCGCCCAAGGCCTGGCCCCGCCACGTGTGGATCGCCGAAGACCTGCCCGCCACGGCGACCAACAAGATCCTCAAACGCGAGCTCATCGCCCTCGGCACCGAACCCGGCGGGCGCCACCTGTGGCGGCGCGACGGCACCCACTTCGCCGAGGTGCGGGCCTGATCCCACGACCGGCCGGGCGGGAATATCCACCGCTCAGCGCACGTTTAGGCGACTGGCGGTTGACCTGGCATAATGGACCGCCGACCCTCGGTCCCGGTTCACGTCCCGCGTTCGATCACGGCGGCGACCCGGGCCAACGAATGAAGAGGAATTATGAAAACAGGCGTTCATCCCGAGTATGTAGACACCACCGTGCACTGTGGTTGCGGCAATACCTTCACGACCCGCAGCACCAAGCAGAGCGGACAGATCGTCGTCGAGGTCTGCTCGCAGTGCCACCCGTTCTACACCGGCAAGCAGAAGATCCTCGACAGCGGCGGCCGCGTGGCCCGCTTCGAGAAGCGCTACGGCAAGCGGGCCGGGGCGAGCGGAGCGACGGGTAAGACCAAGCCTGCCGCCGCCGATAAGGCCGCTGCCGACAAGTAGCTACGTCAACGGCGCCCGATCTGTCGCATTTGCGTCAGACCCGGGCGTCGTTCTCGTTTCAGGGCACATTCACCAGGAGGAGGTTGACGTGACGGATACCGCACCCAGGATCGAGGCGATCCTGGCCGAGCACGCCGACCTCGAACGCCAGCTCGCCGATCCGAACCTGCACGCCGACGCGTCGGCGGCCCGCAAGGTGGGCCGCCGGTTCGCCCAGGTCTCGCCGATCGTCGCGACCTACCGCAAGCTGGAAGCGGCCCGCGGCGACCTCGAAGCGGCGCGTGAGCTGGCCGCCGACGACGACAGTTTCGCCGCCGAGGTGGACGAGCTGACCGCCACGGTTGCCGAACTCGACACCCAGGTCACCGATCTGCTGGCTCCGCGCGACCCGCACGACGCCGACGACATCGTGCTGGAGGTCAAATCGGGGGAGGGCGGCGAGGAATCCGCGCTGTTCGCCGCCGACCTGGCCCGCATGTACATCCGCTACGCCGAGCGGCACGGCTGGACCGTGACGATGCTCGGCGAGACTTTCTCCGATCTCGGCGGCTACAAGGACGCGACGCTGTCGATCCGGCAGAAGGGAACCCCGGCCGACGGGGTGTGGGCCAGGCTCAAGTTCGAGGGCGGCGTGCACCGCGTGCAACGCGTGCCGGTCACCGAATCGCAGGGCCGCGTGCACACCTCGGCGGCGGGCATCCTGGTCTACCCCGAACCCGAAGAGGTCGAGGAGGTCCAGATCGACGAGTCCGATCTGCGCATCGACGTCTACCGCTCGTCGGGTAAGGGCGGCCAGGGCGTCAACACCACCGACTCGGCCGTGCGGATCACCCACCTGCCCACCGGAATCGTGGTCACCTGCCAGAACGAGCGGTCGCAGCTGCAGAACAAGGCCCGCGCTATGCAGGTGCTCGCGGCGCGGTTGCAGGCGCTCGCCGAGGAACAGGCGTCCGCCGACGCGTCGGCGGACCGGGCCAGCCAGATCCGCACCGTCGACCGCAGCGAGCGGATCCGCACCTACAACTTCCCGGAGAACCGGATCGCCGACCACCGGATCAACTTCAAGGCCCACAACCTCGACCAGGTGCTCGACGGGGACCTCGACCCGCTGTTCGACGCACTGGCCGAGGCCGACAAAAAGTCGAGGTTGCAGCAAGCGTGACCCGGCTGCGGCAGGCGATCGAGGCCGCAACGACACGGCTCGCCGGGGCGGGCGTCGACTCGGCCCGCGTCGACGCCGAGCTGCTGGCCGCCCACGTGCTGGGCACCGATCGCGGCCGCCTGATGGTGGTGGACGATCCCGGTGGGCGGTTTCAGCCGGCTTTCGACGAGCTGGTGGCCGCCAGGGCCCGGCGGGTCCCGCTGCAGCACCTGATCGGCACGGCGGCCTTCGGCCCGGTGACGCTGAGCGTGGGCCCCGGGGTGTTCGTTCCCCGTCCCGAGACCGAGGCGCTGCTGGAGTGGGCGGCCGCCCGGCCGCTGCGACCGGGTCCGGTCATCGTCGACCTGTGCACCGGTTCGGGTGCGCTGGCGATCGCGCTGGCGCGACACCGGCCCGACGCGCGGGTCGTCGCACTCGACGATGCACCGGCCGCCCTCGAATACGCCCGGCGCAACGCCGCGGGCACCCGGGTCGAGGTGCTGAGCGCCGATGTCACCGCACCCGACCTGCTCCCCGAACTCGACGGCGGGGTCGACCTGCTGGTCGCCAACCCGCCCTACATTCCCGACGGCGCCGAACTGGATCCGGAGGTCGCCGAGCACGATCCGCGGCACGCCCTGTTCGGCGGGCCGGACGGGATGGCCGTGATCGGCCCGATCGTGCGGCTGGCCGCCCGCTGGCTGCGCGACGGCGGGGAATGCGGCGTCGAACACGACGACACCACATCGGCGCGCACCCTTGCGGTGTTCGCCGGGGACGGCAACTTCGCCGACCTGCGGGCCCGGCCCGACCTGGCCGGACGACCCCGCTTTGTCACGGCGACCCGGATTGGGCGAAGCTGATCGTCATGACGGAGCTGTTCGACTGCGCCGACCCCGATCAGCGCGCCACCGGTATCGCTTCGGCGGTCAGCGCGGTCAAGGGCGGACGCCTCGTGGTGATGCCCACCGACACCGTGTACGGCATCGGCGCCGATGCCTTCGACACCGACGCGGTCGGCGCGCTGCTGGCGGCCAAGGGGCGGGGCCGCGATATGCCCGTCGGTGTCCTGGTCGGGTCCTGGACCACCATCGACGGGCTGGTCTACTCGGTTCCGCGCACCGCCCGCGAACTCATCCGGGCCTTCTGGCCCGGCGCGCTCAGCCTCGTGGTGGCGCAGGCGCCGTCGCTGCAGTGGGACCTCGGTGACGCGAACGGCAGCGTCATGCTGCGGATGCCGCTGCACCCGGTGGCCGTCGAACTGCTGCGCGAGGTCGGGCCGATGGCGGTGTCGAGCGCCAACATCTCCGGCCGCGCCGCGACGGTCACCGCGACCGAGGCGCGCGATCAGCTCGGCGATCTCGTCGAGGTGTACCTGGACGGCGGCCCGGCGCAGCGGCAGGCCGCATCGACCATCGTCGACCTCACCGGCGCGCATCCGCGCATCCTGCGGGCCGGCCCGATCGGCGCCGACGACGTCGCCAGGGTCCTCGACGTGGAAGTCTCGACACTCACGACCACATTGACGGAGTGAACTCAGCTTGCTGCAGTACGGTGCATCGGTGATCACGGCAGGCCATCAGATCGACGCTGTGGTCCCTTCCGGTCTCCTGGCCCTGTCCGACGAGGGCGCCGGTGTGCCGCTGCGCGAGCTCGCACTGGTCGGCCTGACCGCCGCGATCATCACCTACTTCGCGACCGGCTGGGTGCGCGCGCTGGCCATCCGGCTGGGTGCCGTCGCCTATCCGCGCGAACGCGATGTGCACGTGCAGCCCATCCCGCGCATGGGCGGGCTGGCCATGTATGTCGGTGTCGCGGCCGCCGTCCTGCTGGCCTCCCAACTGCCCGCGCTCACACGGGGTTTCGTGTACTCGACGGGTATGCCCGCGGTGGTCGTGGCCGGCGGGCTGATCATGTCGATCGGGCTGATCGACGACCGGTGGGGCCTGGACGCGCTGACCAAATTCGCCGGCCAGATCACCGCGGCCAGCGTGCTGGTCACGATGGGCGTGGCATGGAGCGTGCTGTACATCCCGATCGGGGGAGTCGGCACCATCGTGCTCGACCAGGTGTCGTCGATCCTGCTGACGCTGGCGCTGACCGTGTCGATCATCAACGCGATGAACTTCGTCGACGGACTCGACGGCCTGGCCGCCGGCCTCGGGTTGATCACGGCGCTGGCCATCTGTGTCTTCTCGGTAGGGCTGCTGCGCGACCACGGGGGCGACGTCCTGTTCTATCCCCCCGCGGTGATCTCGGTGGTGCTCGCCGGTGCCTGTCTGGGATTCCTGCCGCACAACTTCCACCGCGCCAGGATCTTCATGGGCGACTCCGGGTCGATGCTGATCGGCCTGATGCTCGGCGCGGCGTCGACGACGGCGGCCGGACCGATCTCGCAGAACGCCTACGGCGCCCGCGATGTGTTCGCACTGTTGTCCCCGTTCCTTCTGGTGGTCGCGGTGATGCTGGTGCCCGCGCTGGACACGTTGCTGGCGATCGTGCGACGCACCCGGGCCGGCCGTAGCCCGCTCAGCCCGGACA
>NZ_JBSFPX010000260.1:0-8075 GCF_053588415.1 Mycobacterium sp. NPDC003449 | reverse complement strand
CGCCGATCTCGGCCGCCTCATGTGCGGCGCTGCCGATATCGGCGAGATCCGCGATGTCAGCGCCGAGACGGTGCGGCGCAGAGGCGGGATGTGGTCGGGTCGCCGGTCCGGCGCGGGCCGGGTCGCACTTGATTGATCGTTATTGTTTAGCTGGACCAACCGACCTGTGAGCGTCGGTGCTACGTAACGCTGGAGATATCGCCCACGATGACAAGTTCGGGAGACCGTCTCGACGCTGTCGTTGCTGAGGCAGTGGCCGGCGATCGGAACGCGCTCCAGGAAGTGCTGGAGATCATCCGGCCGATCGTCGTCCGTTACGTGCGGGCGCGGGTCGGCGCGACGGAGCGAAGTGGTCTATCAGCTGATGACGTCGCGCAGGAGGTGTGCTTGGCCGCCATTACGGCGCTGCCGCGCTACAAAGATCAGGGACGCCCGTTCCTGGCCTTTGTCTACGGCATCGCCGCGCACAAGGTTGCCGACGCGCATCGCGCGGCGGCCAGGAACCGGGCCGAACCCACCGATGTGGTGCCGGAGCGGTTCTCCCTGGACGCTGGTCCCGAACAGTCCGCACTCGACTCCGAAGCCTCGGCGCGGATGGCCAAACTGCTCTCGGTGCTGCCCGAGAAACAACGCGAGATCCTCATTCTGCGCGTCGTGGTCGGGATGAGCGCCGAGGAGACCGCCGAAGCCGTCGGCAGCACCGCGGGCGCCGTCCGGGTGGCCCAGCACCGGGCGTTGACCAGGCTCAAGACGGAGATCATGGCGACGGGGCGGGACCATGCCTGACTTCGGCCGCTGGACTTCCAATGGTGGTGATCCCTCACTCAACGAGATCAACCGCTCCGAACGATTCATCGAGGCGCTGTCGCTGGACCGGCCGGTCTATTCGACCGATGCGGAGGAGGCCGAACTGGCCTATCTGCTCGCCGGATGGCGCGACGACGCCCGGCAGGCACCGATGTCAGACATCGCTCCGCCGCGCGAGGCGGTCGCGGCACTCAACCGTGGCACCAACCGCACCCGCAGCCGCTTTCCGATGGCGGTGATCGGGTCGGCCGCGGCCGCGGTGCTGTGCCTCGGCGGTTTCGGCGCCGCGGTGTACGGCGCCGGGCCCGGCGATGCCCTTTACGGGTTCCGCAGCGCGCTCTTCGGCACCCAGCAGCCGACCCGGGGCGTCCAGGTCGAACTCGCCTCCACCGAACTGCAGCAGGTCCAGCAACTGATCGACCAGGGCGACTGGCAGCAGGCTCAGCAGAAGCTGCAGACCATCACCACCACGGTCGCCACCGTCCAGGACGCCGAGCAGAAGCAGGAACTGGTCACTCAGTGGCAGCAACTGTCGGTGAAAGTCGAGAACCGCGACCCGGCCGCGACGGTGCCGCCGGACGCTCCGCCTCCAGTGCTGCCCGAGGTGACGGTGACCGAGACTCCGTCCACGACGCCGCCCAGCGAGCTGTCGGTGACGAGCGTGCCGTCGTCGGTGACCAGCCCATCGGAGCCGACCAGCCCGACCTCCCCGACGACCTCGCCGACCAGCCCGACCAGCCCGACGAGTCCGACCACCGGTTCGTCGGAGAGCACCGAGCCGTCGAGCAGCACCGAACCGAGCCCGACCGCGCCCACGTCGACGAGCCAGGTGTCCGAGGTGCCTGCGACATCGGCCACGACGGTGACGGTGCCGACCGAGACGCCGACCCCGACCCAGGCCCCCACCTCGACCGTCGCGATCGAGGAGCCGACCTCGCAATCCGTGGTGCCGCCGTCGGAGCCCGAGACCCGCACGGTCACCACGGTCACCACCGTGCCGCCGGCGACCATCCCTACCGCCGAGGCACCGGCGCAGCGCGGCGGTGCCGGCGGCGGGCGTCAGCAGGCACCCGAGCAGCCGACCGTCGAAATACCCCTGCTACCAGGGCTGGGTGGCGGCGGTTAGCGGTAGCCGTCGGATTCCGAGGTGGCCTCGTTGAGGGAGGCGTCGGCGTAACCGCGGCAGTAGTCCCACGTCACATAGGCGTCGGGTTCGGGGTCGTAGGCCGGCTCGTGCGGGCGCACGGTGCCGTCCACCAGAAGCTGCAACAAGTTTGCGCGGAGCATGTCCCAGTCGTGGTAGTGATCCTGCTGGCATTCGTCACAGCAGACGACCAGACCGCGAATTCCTTTGTGTGCCAACAACGCTTCGTACACGGCCAGATCGGCGAGGTCGGCCTCGACTGCCGTCCGCTCCTGAGGGTCCAGTGGCTGGCCCGGCTCTATCGCGTCGAGCGCGGCCGAGGGGTCGGCCGGATCGTCGGCGAAGGGGTCGGGTGGCAAACCAGGGGGAAGGTGGTCACGCACGTGTCCCACATTACGCAGCCCTACAGGTATCGCGCCAGCCGTCGCCATCCGCAACGAAGCGGCAACATCACGGCGGATGGAAGAGCCGATAGGATCGGGTCATAAGCTCTGCGACCGCGCCTGTATCTGGAGGCCCCGCCCATGTCGATCGCTGAAAGCAGCGTTCCCATCGCCGTACCCGTGCCGACCGGCGGCGACGATCCGACGAAAGTCGCGATGCTCGGCCTGACGTTCGACGATGTGCTGCTGCTGCCCGCCGCATCGGACGTGGTGCCCGCCGCCGCGGACACCTCCAGCCAGCTCACCCGCAAGATCCGGCTGCGGGTGCCGCTGGTCAGTTCGGCGATGGACACCGTCACCGAGGCCAGGATGGCCATCGCGATGGCCCGGGCCGGCGGTATGGGCGTGCTGCACCGCAACCTTCCGGTCGCCGAACAGGCCGGGCAGGTGGAGACGGTCAAGCGGTCCGAGGCCGGGATGGTCACCGACCCGGTCACCTGCTCCCCGGACAACACCCTGGCCGAGGTCGACGCCATGTGCGCGCGGTTCCGGATCTCGGGGCTGCCGGTGGTCGACGACACCGGCGAGCTGGTCGGTATCATCACCAACCGGGATATGCGCTTCGAGGTCGACCTGTCCAAGCCGGTCTCGGAGGTGATGACCAAGGTCCCGCTGATCACCGCCCAGGAGGGGGTGTCCGCGGAAGCTGCCCTGGGCCTGCTGCGCAGGCACAAGATCGAGAAGCTGCCGATCGTGGACGGGCACGGCAAGCTGACCGGGCTGATCACGGTCAAAGACTTCGTCAAGACCGAACAGTTCCCGCTGTCCACCAAGGACAGCGACGGCCGGCTGCTGGTCGGTGCCGCGGTCGGCGTCGGCGACGACTCCTGGACCCGGGCGATGACCCTGGTCGATGCCGGGGTCGACGTGGTCATCGTGGACACCGCCCACGCCCACAACCGCGGCGTGCTGGACATGGTGCACCGGCTCAAGACGGTGGTCGGGGACCGCGTCGAGGTGGTCGGCGGCAACGTCGCGACCCGCGCCGCCGCCGCCGCGCTGGTCGAGGCCGGCGCCGACGCGGTCAAGGTGGGCGTCGGGCCCGGATCGATCTGCACCACCCGCGTGGTCGCCGGGGTCGGCGCCCCGCAGATCACCGCGATCCTGGAGGCCGTTGCGGCCTGCAAACCGTTCGGCGTCCCGGTGATCGCCGACGGCGGCCTGCAGTATTCAGGCGATATCGCCAAGGCGCTGGCCGCGGGCGCGTCGACGGCCATGCTGGGTTCGCTGCTGGCCGGCACCGCCGAGTCGCCGGGTGACCTGGTATTCGTCAACGGCAAACAGTTCAAGAGCTACCGCGGTATGGGTTCGCTGGGCGCCATGCAGGGGCGGGGCTCGCAGAAGAGCTACTCCAAGGACCGCTACTTCCAAGACGATGTGCTCTCCGAGGACAAGCTGGTGCCCGAGGGCATCGAGGGTCGGGTGCCGTACCGCGGGCCGCTCTCGACGGTGGTGCACCAGCTGACCGGTGGCCTGCGCGCCGCCATGGGCTACACCGGCGCGGCCAGCATCGAGCAGTTGCAGCAGGCGCAGTTCGTGCAGATCACCGCGGCGGGCCTGAAGGAAAGCCACCCGCACGACATCACGATGACCGTCGAAGCGCCCAACTACTACACCCGCTAGGGGACATTGACTCGTCATGCGTGACACGGTTGAAATCGGCATGGGCAGAACCGCCCGCCGGACCTATGAGCTCGACGACATCACGATCGTGCCGTCCCGGCGCACCAGGTCGTCGCAGGATGTGTCGACGGCCTGGCAACTCGACGCCTACCGCTTCGAGATCCCCGTCGTGGCACATCCCACCGATGCGCTGGTGTCAGTCGAATTCGCGATCGAACTGGGCAGGCGGGGCGGGCTCGGCGTGCTCAACGGCGAGGGACTGATCGGCCGCCACGCCGATGTCGAGGACAAAATCGCCCAGGTCCTGGATGTGGCCGCCACGGCCACCGATGACTCGGCCGCGATCCGGCTGCTGCAGCAACTGCACGCGGCACCCCTGGATCCCGACCTGCTCGGTGCCGCGGTGGCCCGCATCCGCGACGCGGGGGTGACCACGGCGGTGCGGGTCAGTCCGCAGAATGCGCAGGCACTCACCCCGACGCTGGTCGCGGCGGGCATCGACCTGCTCGTCATCCAGGGCACCATCATCTCCGCCGAACGGGTCGCGCAGGACGGTGAGCCGCTGAACCTCAAGACGTTCATCTCTGAGCTGGACGTTCCGGTGGTCGCCGGCGGCGTGCTCGATCACCGCACCGCACTGCACCTGATGCGTACCGGGGCGGCCGGGGTGATCGTCGGCTACGGTTCGACGAGCGGGGCGACCACCAGCGACGAGGTGCTCGGCATCAGCGTGCCGATGGCCACCGCGATCGCCGACGCCGCGGCGGCGCGCCGCGAATACCTCGATGAGACCGGCGGCCGCTATGTGCATGTGCTTGCCGACGGAGATATCCACAGTTCCGGCGATCTGGCCAAGGCCATCGCCTGCGGTGCCGACGCGGTGGTGTTGGGCACCCCGCTGGCGATCTCGGCCGAGGCGCAGGGCGGAGGCTGGTTCTGGCCCGCGGCCGCCGCGCACCCGTCCCTGCCGCGCGGTGCACTGCTGCAGGTGGCGTTGGACGAGCGGCCCGCGCTCGAACAGGTCCTCGCCGGTCCGTCCGATGACCCGTTCGGTTCGCTGAACCTGGTCGGCGGCCTGCGCCGGTCGATGGCCAAGGCCGGCTACTGCGATCTCAAAGAGTTTCAGAAGGTCGGCCTGACCGTCGGATCGTGACGTTGCATTTGGTCGGCCGTCTGGGAGTTACTTGCCGGTAGCGTGATTCGCGCCGGATGGAGCCGGCCCCCGGGCGTGTCGGCTTCGATTGTTACTTGGCCGCAATAAAAGTGCGTCATGGCCGCCGGGAGACTGTCGAGCCGAGTCCTCGGGTCGCCGAGCCGCGGTTCGCCGAGACGGGCTTCGCTAAGAATTTGAGATTGCACCGACTGCTCATCGATACGACGGCGCGGCCGCCGGCGACAGTCACGAGCACGGCGGCTTCGGAGAGGTGATCGGCGCAAGGAGAGCCAGGCGTGCCATGCCGTGGCGGCTGTGATTTAGGCAAATTCCGTTGTGACTCAATTATCTTCGAGCGACTCACCAGGAGCAGTGGCTGATGCTGCCCTGATCAGGGCATTTCGGTCCGCCGTATCGGTGGCCGACCTCCATCCGCGGATAGGCTAAATACTCTGCTGTCCAGAGCAGCTCGGCCATCTCGAGCCGATAGTCGGAAGTGGTACTGCCGCAGCGGGTGCCGGCTCCAATCCCTGATTCGGTGCGGAAGTGCTGAGGGAATCCGAATTGTTCAGTTGCGCAACAACTTTAGTCTCTCGATTGATGTCTGCCGATCGTCCCGCCCAGCGCCCTCGGTGCGGTCGTCAAAGTTGTCGAAGCGTCGGCGTCAGGCGGCGCGGCCCGCCATCGGCAGTGGTGGGTGCCTTCGAGGGCGAGTGCGGGCCCGCCCCCCTATCTATTGACCCGTACGTAAAACGTTCAGAATACTGCGATTTCGGCAAATGCTCCACCAATTGCGGTTTTTACATCTGCCGGCGTGGGTGTCTTTTATTCCGAACCCGGGTATACCCGGTGCCATGCGTTCGATGTATCGCCGGTGCAGGTGGGTCGGCGAGTTTGTGCCCGACCATGTGGTGCATTGCTCAGCTACCCGTGTTACGGTGCCCGTGGATTGTCGAATCGATCCAATCATGCTGGAACATAGGCAAATACAAATGCCTTACTGACGGGGAGAACAGTGTCGACGAGCCCTTTTGACGACGAGGATGGACAGTTTTTCGTCCTGTCGAACGCTGAACTGCAGCACTCTTTGTGGCCTGCGTTCAGTGCCGTGCCAGGTGGCTGGCATATCGTTCACGGCGGGCCTGGCGGAGTCAGCCGGCAATCCTGTATGGAGTTCGTCGACGCGAACTGGACCGACATGCGTCCAAAAAGCTTGCAGGATGCAATGAGTGGAGACCTCGCGGACAAGTAGGCCGCGGTCGTCGCCGCAATCCTGTTTTATTCCCTCGCCGGTCGCGTCGTCGGTCGGCGTGCCGAGTGGTGCCGTTGATCCACGAAGGCGCCCCGGCCGGCAGTGCCGGAACATCTAGTGCTCACACCCGCAGCATTCGTCGGTGTGTCTGACGTGGCTGCGCATCGAAGACCAGGAACCAAATGACTCAGTCGCCAGTTATTGACACGCTTCTTCCGTTTTCGTCTGCCCAGCTTGAGGTTTGGTTCAAGGAAATCTCCACTGGTGTGTCGTTCAATATCGCGCACTTCATCGAGGTCAACAGTCCGGTCGACTACGACCTGTATGATGCGGCTACTCGCGGTGCGTACACCGACTTCGGATTGGACACGCGGATCGTGTTCGCCGACGGTCTTCCGCACTATCGGGAAGACGAGACCTACGGTATCGAGATCACCCGCGTCGACTACCTGGACTTCACCGGTGACAGTGATCCGGAGAAGGCGGCCCTGACCTGGATGGGGGACGATGCGCGCCGCGTGCTGGATTTAGAGACGGAGTTCCCGCTGCGGAGCGCGGTTCTGCGGGTCGGTGCCGAACGCTACTTTCTGTACGGCAAGGCCCATCACGCCGTCGCGGACGGGATTGGCGGGATCATTCTGGCCACCCGGCTGTGCGACAGGTACAACGCCCTTGTGGAAGGCCGTGACCCCACCCCGTTCGAGCCGTTGAGCCTTCGCGAGATCTATCAAGAGGAACGCAAGTACCTGGGCAGCGACCAGCACCACCGGGACCGCGAGTACTGGTCGACGAAAGTACAGGACTTCCCCGAGGACACCAGCCTCGCCATCCGACGCGGTGTGCCCTCCGCCCTGGTGCACCGGGTCAGCCGGGAGGCTCCTGGTGAGACGTTGGCTCTGCTGATGAGGGTCGCCGAGCAATGCGCATGCAGCCCAGCGAGGTTAGCGGTCGCCGCATTCAGCTCGTTCCTGGCGCGGATGACCGATGCGGCAGAGGTCGGCCTGACATTGCCGGTCGCTGCTCGTCCATCCGCTGGGCTGATGGTATCGGGCGGGATGCTGGCGAATGCCCTGCCGATTCGCATCCGGCTCGACAGGCAAACAACTTTCGGTGACCTGATCAAGAATGTCCGGGCCGAAATGAAAGGCGCGCAAGGTCACCAACTGCTGAGATACCCCGAAATCGCGCAATTGATGGACCGAGAAGGCGGCGTCGTCGGCAGCTTCGGGCCAACTGTGAGCCTGGAATTTTTCAACCAGGAGTTCACGTTTGGCGAAGCACGCGGGAATTACCACATTCTCTGCTCGGGTGTGATCGACGATCTCCAGCTCAATGTGCACCACGGCGGCGGCTCGTCGCCGCTGTCCGTCGACTTCCTGGGCAACGCCAATCTGTACTCGGAGGCAGAGCTGGCCATGCACCACGAGAGGTTTCTGCATTACCTGCACGCGTTTCTGTCCCACTACGCCGACGACGCCCCGGTGCAGTCCGTTCCGCTCTGGCTGGCTGGTGAGCGGGAACGGTTGGAGTTGTTGAATTGTGGGCCCGAGGTGTCGTTTGGTTCGGGGGTTGTTGATGTAGGGGTGTTGTTGGGTCGGGTTGATGGTGGCTCGGTTGCGGTGGTTGCTGATGACGGTGTGTTGACGTATGGGC
>NZ_JBSFPX010000259.1:0-8196 GCF_053588415.1 Mycobacterium sp. NPDC003449 | reverse complement strand
AAGAGAAACACAACGAGGACAACGGCGAGGACAACCGGGACGGCGAAAGCCACAACCGGTCCTGGAACTGCGGGGTCGAGGGACCCACCGACGACCCGGACATTCTGGCGTTGCGCGGCAAGCAGATGCGCAACATCATGGGCACGTTGATGCTGTCACAGGGCACCCCGATGATTGCGCACGGCGACGAGATCGGGCGGACCCAGGCGGGCAACAACAACGTCTACTGCCAGGATTCGGAACTGTCCTGGATGGACTGGTCGCTGTGCGAGAGCAACGGCGACCTGCTGGCCTTCACCCGCAAGGTGGTCGACTTCCGCAGGCACCATCCGGTGTTCCGGCGCCGCAGGTTCTTCGAAGGCAAACCGATCAGGTGCGGGGACCAGGTCCGCGACATCGCCTGGCTGACCCTCTCGGGAACCGAGATGACCCCCGAGGACTGGGGCGCGGGGCTGGGGACCTGCGTCGCGGTGTTCCTCAACGGGGATGCCATCGAAGCTCCCGACGCCCGCGGCGAGCGGGTCGTCGACGACTCGTTCCTGTTGTGTTTCAACGCCAACGACCACCCGCAGGACTTCGTCACGCCGAACGGCGACTACGCCCAGGAGTGGACCGCCGACCTCGACACGGCCGATCCGACCGGCGAGTCCGACGTCGTGGTGAACGCGGGCGAGAAGATCTCGCTGCAGGCCCGTTCGCTGCTCGTCCTGCGCAAGACGGCATGACCGCGATCCGCCCCGTGCTGTCGACGTACCGGCTGCAGATGCGCGGGGACTGCTGCACGTTCGACGATGCCGTCGGCCTGCTCGACTATCTCGACGACCTCGGCGTCTCGCATGTGTACCTGTCCCCCATCCTCACCGCGGCCGAGGGCTCCACCCACGGCTACGACGTGACCGATCCCACCACCGTCTCGGCCGCGCTCGGCGGCCCGGACGGTCTGCGCCGGCTGTCCGAGGCCGCACATGGCCGCGGTATGGGGCTGGTCGTCGATATCGTGCCCAATCACCTCGGCGTCGCCGACGCCGGCCAGAACCGGTGGTGGTGGGATCTGCTCAGCCACGGCCGCGGCTCGGCCTACGCCGACTACTTCGACATCGACTGGGACCTCGACGGCGGTCGAATCGTGTTGCCGATCCTGGGTTCCGACGACGATGTCGCCGACCTGGTCGTCGACGGGGACGTGCTGCGGCTGGGCGATCTGGTGCTGCCGATCGCGCCGGGCACCGGCGGCGGCAGCGGCACCGAGGTGCACGACCGTCAGCACTACCGGCTGATCGGCTGGCGGCGCGGGATCTGCGGTTACCGGCGGTTCTTCTCGATCACCTCGCTGGCGGCGTTGCGGCAGGAGGACCGTGCGGTTTTCGACGCCACCCACGTCGAGGTCAGGCGCTGGTTCGACGAAGGTCTGGTCGACGGGCTGCGCATCGACCATCCGGACGGGCTGGCCGATCCGTCGGGGTATCTGTCGTGGCTGCGCGAACTGACCGGTCCGTCGGCGTGGATCGTCGCGGAGAAGATCCTGGCCACCGACGAGGGCCTCGATGCCACGCTGCCGGTGGCCGGCACCACCGGCTACGACGCGCTGCGCGAGACCGGCGGCCTGTTCATCGATCCGTCCGGTGCGCCCGGGCTGACCGCACTGTGCGCCGGGCTCGACCCGGGTTCCGAGCAGGCACTCAAACGCGCCGCGGTCACCGACACCCTTGGCAGCGAACTGGCCCGGCTGTGCCGGGTCATCTCCCGGGTCACCGCGAGCCACGATCCGGGCCTGCCCGATGCGGTCGCGGAACTGGTCAGCCGGATCGGGGTGTACCGCTGCGACTATCCGGGACTGCCCGCCGTGCTACCCGTCGCCGTCTGCGAAACGGCCGCGGCCGCACCAGACCTCACCGACGCCCTGACCACCGTCACGGCGGCGCTCAACGCCAGCACCGAGGCGATGACCCGATTCAACCAGCTGTGCGGTGCGGCCACCGCCAAGGCGGTCGAGGACTGCCTGTTCTACCGCGACGCCCGGCTGGTGTCACTCAACGAGGTCGGCGGCGCCCCCGACCTGTTCGGTGTCGCGACCGCCGAGTTCCATCAGCGGGCGGCGGATCGGGCGCATCGCTGGCCGGCCGCGATGACGACGCTGAGCACCCACGACACCAAACGGGGTGAGGATGTGCGGGCCCGGATCGGGGTGCTGTCCCAGGTGCCGGCGCTGTGGTCGGAGCTAATCGGGCAATGGACCGACCTCGCCCCACCTCCCGACCGCGGCACGGCACTGTTCCTGTGGCAGAACATCTTCGGCGTATGGCCGGTGAGCGGCGAGGTCACCGACGAGTTGCGGGTCCGGCTGCACACATACGCCGAAAAGGCGATCAGAGAGGCGGCCACCGCGACGTCGTGGCACGACCCCGACGCCGGGTTCGAATCCGCGGTGCACCGCTGGCTGGACGCCGTGCTGGACGGGCCGGTCGCCGGTGCGCTGACCGACCTGGCCACCCGCCTCGACGAGCACGCCCGCAGTGACAGCCTCGGCCAGAAACTCATCGCGCTGACCGGGTCCGGCGTTCCGGACGTCTACCAGGGCACCGAACTCGCCGAGGACAGCCTGGTCGACCCGGACAACCGCCGTCCGGTCGACTACGCCGCCCGCCGGGTCGCCTTGCGGGAATCGGCCGATGCCAAGATCCGGGTCACCAGTGCGGCGCTGCGCGCGCGCCGGGCCCACTCCCCCGCGTTCCGGTCCGGTGCGCACACCCCGATTCGGGCGTTGGGCTCGGCCGCGTCCCATCTGGTGGCCTTCCGGCGCGGAGCCGACATCGTCGTCGCGGTCAGCCGGTGGACCGTCGCGTTGTCCGAAACCGGTTGGGGCGACACCGCCCTGCCGCTGCCCGAGGGCGAATGGCTGGACCTGCTGAGCCGGCGGCGATGGACCGGCACCGTTGCCGCGGCCGCGGTGTTCGACGACCTGCCGGTCGCGCTGTTGGAGCGGGTCCGATGACCGAATTCGCGGTGTGGGCCCCCGATCCCGGCGAGGTCCGGCTCGACGTGGACGAATCGGTGCACGCCATGCGCCGGTCCGGGGACGGGTGGTGGCGTGCCGAGGTGGACTGCCCGCCCGACGCCAGGTACGGATTCCTGCTCGACGACGACCCGAAGGTGCTGCCCGATCCGCGCTCGGCGCGCCAGCCCGACGGTGTGCACGAGCGCTCGCAGCTCTGGCAACCCGCGCCCGACGTCTGGACCGACACCGGCTGGGCGGGTCGATCCGTCGCGGGCGCGGTGATCTATGAGCTGCACATCGGAACCTTCACGCCGGGTGGAACATTCGACTCGGCGATCGACAGGCTGGATTATCTGGTCGAGCTCGGGGTGGACTTCGTCGAGGTGATGCCGGTCAACGCGTTCGGCGGTACGCACGGCTGGGGCTACGACGGCGTCCTGTGGTACGCCGTGCACGAACCCTACGGCGGCCCCGACGGCCTGATCCGGCTGGTCGACGCCTGCCACGCCCGCGGGCTGGGTGTGCTGATCGATGCCGTGTTCAACCACCTCGGACCGTCCGGCAACTACCTGCCCCGGTTCGGGCCGTACCTGTCGTCGGGTCACAATCCGTGGGGCGCCTCGATCAACCTGTCCGACGCCGGTGCCGACGAGGTGCGCCGTTACCTCCTCGACTGCGCGCTGCGGTGGATGCGCGACTTCCACGCCGACGGGCTGCGCCTGGACGCCGTGCACGCGCTGATGGACAACACCGCCGTCCACATCCTCGAGGAGCTGGGCACCGAAACCGATGCGCTGGCAGAACAACTCGGCAGGCCGCTGTCGTTGATCGCCGAGAGCGATCTCAACGATCCGCGCCTGATCACCCCGCGCGACCGCGGCGGCTACGGGCTGACCGCCCAGTGGGACGACGATATCCACCACGCCATCCACACCGCGGTATCCGGTGAACGGCAGGGCTACTACGCGGATTTCGGGTCGCTGTCGGCCCTGGCCACCACCCTCGAGCACGGCTTCTTCCACGCCGGCACCTACTCGTCGTTCCGGGGCAGGCGTCATGGCAGGCCACTGGACACCGCCACCATTCCGGCGACCCGGCTGCTGGCCTACACCCTCACCCACGATCAGGTCGGCAATCGCGCCGTCGGCGACCGGCCCTCGCAACGCCTGGACTTCGGCCAGCTCGCCGTGAAGGCCGCGTTGGCACTCGGATCCCCCTACACCGCAATGCTTTTCATGGGTGAAGAGTGGGGGTCGTCCTCGCCGTTCCAATTCTTCAGCTCACATCCCGAACCCGAACTGGCCCGTGCCACCGCCGAGGGCCGCAAAGCCGAGTTCGCCGAGCACGGGTGGGACGCCGACGAGATACCCGATCCGCAGGACCCGGCGACCTTCCAGCGGTCCAAGCTGAACTGGGCCGAGATCGGCGAGGGCGAACACGGCAGGCTCCATCGGGTGTACCGGGAACTGATCGCACTACGGCACACCGAGCCCGACCTCGCCGACCCCTGGCTGGCGCACCTGCAGGTCGACTTCGACGAGGAGCGGCACTGGATCGTGCTGCACCGCGGCGCCCTGTCCATCGCGTGCAACCTGGGGCCCGAACCCGCGCTGATTCCGGTCACCGGCGAGCCGGTGCTGGCCTGGGAGCAGCCCGTGATCGGGTCGGACACCACGCAACTGGCCGGCCATTCTTTCGCGATTCTGCGAACTGTCAACCCGCTGTCCACAGGGCGCGGGCCTGTGGATAACCCGTTACCCGGATAGCCATGCCGGCGGCGATGATTCGGCTATGAACCATCGTGAACCGCGACCTATCCCAGCGATCGAAAGCGCGACCGACCCGGTGCACTCGGCCGCCGACATGGGTGAACGGTGGCGCGCCCTGATGGGCCGGCTCGGCTTCAGCGAACGCTTGTTGTGGGTCGGGTTCCTCGGCGCGGACCGCCGGATGTACAAGACCATGAGTCAGGTTCCGCTACGCGCCAGACCGCAGCCGGGCCTGGTCGACTACGTGATGTCCCGGTTGCCGCGGGTCCTGGCCGGCCTCGAGCCGGGCAGCACCGTCGCGCTGCTGCTGACCCGACCGGGCCGCGGGCCGATCTCGAAACTCGACCGCGACTGGGCGTCGCTGCTGGGCAGGACCGCGGCCGAGTACGGCGTGCCGCTGGAACCGATCTTCCGGGCCAACGACGAGGTCCTGGTCGAGGTCGGCCCCAAACTCAAGCAAACCGGTTAGCGCACACCGGTAGCCTCTGGTCATGCCGATCGTCGAGGTCACCCACCGCCCGAGCATTCCAGTGGAGACGTTGCGCACCCTCGCCGTTCATCTGCCCCACGAGGTGTCGTTGGCCGTCGCCAGCGCCGACGAGCCGTACGACGGGGATCTCCAACCCGGCGACGTGGAGGTGCGTTTCCGGGAGCTGGGTGAGTTGGACGTATCGGAGATGGACGTCGTGGTCGAGATCCGGTCAAAGCTGGCCGCCGACCGCGAACGCAACGCGCAGCAGCGCACAGACGCCCTGACCGCGCGTCTGGCGGAGATTTCGGGCCTGCGGCGCGTCGGTGTCTACCTGATCATGCCCGCGGCGGCGTGGTCGCAGACCTGACGCTCAAGTCAGGTAGCGATACGTCGGGGAACCCGGCTCCAGCAGCTCGACGTGCACGTCGGAGGACTCCATCCGGGCCAGCAGACCCTCGAGGTCGGCCGCCGAACTGAGCTGGACACCGCACAGCGCCTCGCCGGTCTCGCGGTTGTTGCGCTTGACGTACTCGAACAGGGTGATGTCGTCGCCCGGCCCGAGCACCTCGTCGAGGAACCGCCGCAGCGCCCCGGGTTCCTGCGGAAAGTCGACCAGGAAGTAGTGCTTGAGGCCGAGGTGCACCAGCGAACGCTCCAGCACCTCGTTGTACCGCGAGACATCGTTGTTGCCGCCCGAGACCAGGCACACCACCGTCGACCCCGGCTCGATATCGGCGTCCAGCAGGGCCGCCACCGACAGCGCCCCCGCGGGCTCGGCGATGATGCCCTCGTTCTGGTAGAGGTCGAGCATCGCGCTGCACACCGCACCCTCGTCGACCGTCGTCATCGACACCATGTCACCGGCGGCCGCCAGCGCCGCGTAGGGCCCCGCCCCGGCCCGCGCCACCGCCGCACCGTCGACGAACTGGTCGACATGCTCCAACGTCACGGGTCCGCCCGCGGCGAGCGCGGCGATCATCGAGGCCGCGCCCGCGGGTTCGGCACCCAGCACCGAGGTATTGGTGGTCCGCTCGGCCAGGTAGGTGGTGATGCCCGCGATGCACCCGCCGCCGCCGACCGGCACGATGACCAGATCCGGCTCCTCGTCGAGTTGATCGAGCAGCTCGACGGCGATGGTGCCCTGACCGGCCATGGTGCGCACATCGTCATAGGGCGGCACCAGGGTCGCCCCGGTGCGGGCCACATCGTCGAGCGCCGCGGCGGCGGCCAGGTCGTAGGTGGAGCCGACCGCGATGAGCTCGATGAACTCGCGGCCGTGGTAGCGGATCCGGTCCCGCTTCTGCTTGGGGGTTTTGGCCGGAACGTAGACCCGGCCGTGGGTCTGCATGGACCGGCAGGCCATCGCGAAACCCTGCGCATGGTTGCCCGCGGACGAACACACCACGCCCGCGGCGAGTTCCTCGCGCGACAGCTGGGCCATCAGATTGAACGCACCGCGAACCTTGTAGGACCGGACCGCCTGCAGATCCTCGCGCTTCAGATAGACCGTCGCCCCGGTAGCCTCCGACAGCCGGTCACAGATCTGCAGTGGGCTGCTGGTGACCACACCGGAAATTCGCCGGGCAGCCTCGTCGATATCGGCCGCTGAAAGGGGTGGGGTCAGCGGCTTCCTCGTGCTCGGGCTCAGTTCGGCAGTCACCGGTCAATGGTGCCACCGGCCAGCGATTTCACTGCACCGGGGTGAGCACAAACACCGGGATCTCACGATCGGTCTTCTTCTGGTACTCGGCGTAGTCCGGAAACGCGGCCACCGCACGTTCCCACCACCGGGCCTTCTCCGCGCCGTCGACCTCGCGGGCCTGGTAGTCCCCCGAATCCTGCCCGTCCTGCAGCTCGACGTGCGGATTCTTCTTGATGTTGTAGTACCAGACCGGGTTTTTCGGGGCCCCGCCCAGCGAGGCGACCACCGCGTATTCGCCGTCGTGCTCGACGCGCATCAGCGGGGTCTTGCGGAGCTTTCCGGTCTTGGCTCCGACGGTGGTCAGCAGGATCACCGGCCTGCCGTTCATTTCGGTGCCCTCGGTGCCTCCCGACGCCATATAGGTCTCGGCGTTCTCGCGGGCCATGTCGAACGGGCTCGGTTCGTATTCTCCGGTCAGCGGCATGGCGCCAGCATAGGTCCGGGGCGCGATTGAATCGGCCGGAAAACGGGAACCCGCCCGGGGTGCGGCGCGTCCCATCACGAATGCAGCGGGTGGCGGTATCCACCGTGGCGGTGGCCGTCCTCGGGGTGTCGGGCTGTGCGACGACCTCGGGCGCCCCGGCCGACTCGTACACCGCACGGATGAGTATGGACGGGCAGGACGTGTCGACCCCGTTCTCAGTCGTCTGCACGCAGCGGGGCACGCTGTGGACCATCGAGACCCAGCCCGCCGAACCCGGGTTCACCGCGATGGTCCAGACGGGCGCCGCCGTGACCGCCAAGCTGGTGCGGCTCCGCGGGCTGCAGGGTTTCACCGGTAGTTCGGTCGAGGGGACCGACCTGCGCGCCGAGATCGACGGGGCGACCTTCACCATCACCGGCACGGCAGACGGGTCGTATGCCGACCGTCCGGTCAAACCGGCCACGGCCCGATACCGGATCCAAGCCCACTGCTGACCGGCGTCGACCGGTAAAGTGGCGATCCTCATCCAGTGTTTCGGGTAGCCGAAACCATGTTTACGAGCTATCGTCGACGCATGACCGCAGCCGGAAATTTTCGCGACGCCGTATCCCTGGCCGAGCGCGAGATCCCGGTGGCCGGGGTGCCCTGGCCGGCCTACAAGCTGATCGCCCTCGCGGTCGGCGCCATGGTGCTGCTGATCGTCGGTGTCGTGACCATGAGCGCGGCGCCTGCGGTACTGGCCTCGGCCGGCGCGGCCACCGTGGTCTGGTTGACCCTGGGCCTGTACACCTCGTCGCGCCGCTAACCAACCCCGCGAGCAGACGCGTCGGTACC
>NZ_JBSFPX010000258.1:0-8306 GCF_053588415.1 Mycobacterium sp. NPDC003449 | reverse complement strand
CCGGCGCGCCGGCGGCATGATCGCCGCGGTGGGATCGGTGTTGATCACGCCGTGGAACCTGTACAACAACCCCGAGGTCATCCACTACACCCTGGAGACTCTCGGTGCCTTCATCGGCCCGCTGTTCGGTGTGTTGATCGCCGATTACTACCTCATCCGCAAGCAGAAGGTGGTCGTTGACGACCTGTTCACCATGGCGGAGTCCGGAAAATATTGGTACACCAAGGGTTACAACAAGGTGGCGGTGATCGCCACGGTGGCCGGTGCGGTGCTGGCCGTCGTCCCGGTACTGCTCGGCGGGGTGGTCGCGGGCATGCACACCGCCGCCCAGTACAGCTGGTTCATCGGCTGCGGCGTCGCATTCGTCGTGTACTACCTGCTGGCCCGCCGGGACGCGGTGGTCGCACAGTCGGTGTAGTGCCAGGTGTTATCTCGACCGTCGCTAAACCGGGCGCAGCACCTGCAGCCGCCGAATGCCTTCGTCGATGGTGTCATCGCGCTTGCAGAACGTGAAGCGCACCAGGTGATTCCACACGTCGGCATGCGGCGCGTCGGCATCGCAGAAGGCCGACATCGGGATCGCGGCCACGCCGGCCTTGTGCGGCAGCTCCGCGCAGAACGCGGTGCTGTCGTCGAAACCCAAGGGCCGCGGATCGGCGCACAGGAAATAGGTGCCGAAGCTGGCGTGGACCTCGAACCCGATGTCGTTCAGTGCCTCGGCGAGCCGATCCCGCCTGGCCTGGAACGAATCCCGCAGATCGGCCACCCAGCCGTCCTCGTTGTTGAGGGCATGGGCCACTGCCGGCTGGAACGGCGCGCCGCCGACATAGGTCAGGTACTGCTTGGCGGCCCGCACGCCGGCGATCAATTCGGATGCGCCGCAGGCCCACCCGATCTTCCAGCCGGTGGCGTTGAACATCTTGGCCGCGCTGGAGATCGTGACGGTGCGCCCGGACATGCCCGGATAACCGGCCAGCGGGAGGTGCCGGACCCCGCCGAACACCAACTGCTCGTACACCTCGTCGGTGATCACCAGCAGGTCGCGCTCGACGGCCAGCGTCGCGATCGCCCGCAACTCGGCGTCCGAGGCCACCGCGCCGGTCGGATTGTGCGGGGAGTTGAGGATCAGGGCCTTGGTGTTCGGTGTGACCGCCCGGCGCAGACCGTCGACGTCGATCGCGAACCCCCGGCCGTCGGCAACCATCGGGACCGCCCTGCGGATACAGCCGGCCATCGCGATCGCCGGCGAATATGAATCGTAGAACGGCTCGATCACCAGCACCTCCGAGCCCGGTTCGACCAGGCCGATGAGCGAGGCCGCGATGGCCTCGGTGGCGCCGACCGTCACCAGAACCTCGGTGTCGGGGTCGTAGTCGATGCCGTAGTGGCGTTTGCGCTGGGCCGAGATCGCCTGCCGGAGCTCAGGGATGCCCGGGCCTGGCGGGTACTGGTTGACGCCGCCGGCGATCGCGTCCTGCGCCACCTTGAGCATCGCCGCGGGACCGTCCTCGTCGGGGAAGCCCTGGCCCAGGTTCACCGCGCCGAGGCGGGTGGCCAGCGCCGACATCTCCGCGAAGATCGTGACGGCGTAGGGCTGCAGGCTTCTGACGGTCATGGATGTCGAGGGTAGTCGGGCCCGAGGTGGCGAACGGGCCCGCCGGTCGGCATTCCTCGCCAAAGGGGTAGAGCGTATACCTGCCTGTTCCGCCCTGATTGCGATGTGCTGGGCTCATGACACACACAGACAGCACGATCGCCCTCGTCACCGGAGCCAACACCGGGATCGGTTTCCACCTCGCTCAGCAGCTTGCCCGCGCCGGGCTCCGGGTGCTGTTGGGTTCCCGCGATCCCGGGCGGGGATCCGCGGCCGTCGACAAGCTGGCCGCCGAGGGGCTGGAGGTGGAGTTGGTGGTCATCGATGTCACCGATGACCAGACCGTCGCCGCAGCCGGCGGCCAGATCGCCGACACCTACGGGCGGTTGGACCTCCTGATCAACAATGCGGCGATCGTCGGCGACGGATTGCCGTCGTCGAAAGTGGGCCGGGCCGCATTGCTACGAACCTTCGACACCAATGTGGCCGGTGTCGCCGCCGTCACCAACGGCATGCTGCCGTTGCTGCGGGCGTCGGCGCGGCCGCGGGTGTTGAACGTGTCCAGCGAGCTGGGTTCCACCCGGTTGGTGAACGACCCGACCTGGCCGTACGCGGGGGTGGCCGCGGCGGCCTACCAATCCTCGAAGAGCGCCCTGGACATGCTCACCGTGATGTACGCCAAAGAACTTGCCGGCGAGGGTATTTCAGTGGTCTCGGTCAGCCCCGGCTACCGTGCCACCGGACTCAACAACGGCGAGCCCATGCAGGGCGCAGGCGATCCCGCGGAGGGCGCGGCCGGGATCGTGGCGATCGCGCTCGCCGAGGAGTTGACCACCGGGCAGTTCCGCAGTGACCAGGGAGAACTCGTCCCGTGGTGAGAGTCGTGCCAGTATCGGAGTGTGGACGGACGCGCGGCGGGCAGGTATCTGCGGGCCGTTCGAGAGGGTCGTGATCCCGAGGATTTCGGATTCGGCGCGGCGAGTCGCCGCACACCGGGGCTGCGACGCGAAGAGGTCGCGCGGTTGGCCCACATCTCCGTCGAGCACTACACGAACCTGGAGCGCGGCCGCGGTGCGGGACCGTCAGATCAGGTGGTCGGGGCCATCGCGGACGCATTGAGGCTGGACGACGATGAGCGGCGACACCTTTTCCAACTTGTCGGGCGCGCCGTCCCGTGGGGCGGCGAGCCGAGTATGGAGGTCACTCCGAGTGTCGCCAAGCTGGTGGAGGGGCTGGGCACCACGGCGGCGATCGTGCTGAGTGCGCGTTTCGACGTCCTCGCATGGAACTCACAGGCGGTGTTGCTGATGGAGGACTTCGGTGCCCTTGCGCCGTTGGAGCGCAATGTCGCGCGGCGGCACTTTCAACCCCCGGCGGGGATGACGCCGCACTACGGAATGAGTCGTGCGGAGGAGTTCTCTCGCATCGTCGTGGGTCAGTTGCGCGCCACGCTGGCCCGCTACCCCCGAGATGAGCAGACACTCAAGCTGATCGCCGATCTGCGCAACGACAGCACGGAATTCGTCGCGTTGTGGGACGACGACGCCGTCGTCCCCAGCGCGCACATGATCAAGCACATGGACCACCGTGACCTCGGCCCGCTGACGCTCGCGTGCGACATGCTCCAAGACCCCCACCGCGATCAGAGCGTGGTGATGTTCTCGATCATCTCGGCCTGATCCGTCGACTACCGAAGCCGGATGGGCGACGCGCGTTTTGGCGGCGGTCCGGGAATGTTTGGGCAGCCGATAACGCTTATGGCGATCGTGACCGACAAACTCGACGCCGACGCCGCACTGCTGCGGCCCATCCAGGTGGGTGACACCGCCGCGACCAACCGTCTGTTCATGGCGCCGCTGACCCGGTCGCGCGCCGACGCCGACGGCACCCCGTCGCCGCTGGCCGCCGAGTACTACTCGCAGCGCGCCTCGGCGGGGCTGATCATCAGTGAGGCCACGGCTGTCGCTGAGACCGCCAACGGCGCCTACATGAACACCCCCGGCATCTACACCGACCGGCATCGGGCCGCCTGGGCCGAGATCGCCGACGCCGTACACGCCGAAGGCGGCAAGATGTTCGTCCAGCTCTGGCACGTCGGCCGGATGGCGCATCCCGAGATCAGCGGGGCGGAGGCGGTCGCCCCGTCGGCGATCGCCGCCGACATGCTCACTCACACCCCCACCGGCAAGAAGCCGCTGGAAACACCGCGGGCCCTGGACATCGACGAGATCCCGGCGATCGTCGCGGACTTCCGGGCCGCCGCACGCCGGGCGGTCGATGCCGGGATGGACGGTGTGGAGATCCACGCCGCCAACGGCTACCTGTTGCACGAGTTCGCCTCCGATGTGGTCAACCAGCGCACCGACGCCTACGGCGGTTCGCCGGAGAACCGGGCCCGGTTGATCGCCGAGGTCGTCGAGGCCGTGGTCGCCGAGGTCGGAGCCGGACGGGTCGGACTGCGCATCTCACCCGGAAACCCCGCGGGCGATATGCGCGAGCGCGACTCCGTCGGAGCCTACGAGGCGCTGCTGAACCGGATCGCCCCGCTCGGTATCGCCTACCTGCACGTGCTGATCGACCCGGGCTCGCCGACGTTCGGCGTGATCCGGGCGCTGTGGTCGGGCACGTTCGTGCTCAACACCGGCCGGGAATCCGGTACCGATTTCTCTCAGCTGGAAAGCTACGCACAGTGGGGCGCGATCAGCGCCGCCGCGGTGGGCCGCACCTTCCTGGCCAATCCGGACCTGATCGACCGGCTGGTGCTCGGCGCCGAGCTCAACGAGCCCGACGTGGCCACCTTCTACGCGCCCGGCCCGGCGGGCTATATCGACTACCCGACGCTCGACGAGGTCGAGGAGTCCACCTCGGCCTGACATAGGCGCGGTTTTCTGCGTCTGGGTCGTTGTTCCCCGCGATTGACAACCCAGGTGTAGAAAGCGGTGCAGGCCCGCCACCTGTTCTAGGAGATGCTGAGCACAGCCCAACCAACGGGTTGGGTGAGGCTGCTACGCTGCCGTTCAGAGGACTGTGCCCGGGACGGGGGCGGTTCCACCATCAACCTGAATAGGACCTGGAGCAAAAACATGTCCGAAGAAGCCTTCATCTACGAGGCGATCCGTACGCCGCGTGGCAAGCAGCGCGGCGGTGCCCTCAACGAAGTCAAGCCCGTCAACCTGGTCGTCGGTCTGATCGAGGAGATCCGCGGCCGCTACCCCGACCTGGACGAGACCCTGATCAGCGACGTCATCCTGGGTGTGGTGTCCCCGGTCGGCGATCAGGGCGGCGATATCGCCCGCACCGCGGGCCTGGTGGCCAAGTTGCCCGAGACCACCGGTGGCTTCCAGCTCAACCGTTTCTGCGCCTCCGGCCTTGAGGCCGTCAACCTGGCCGCCCAGAAGGTCCGTTCCGGCTGGGACGACCTGGTGCTGGCCGGTGGTGTGGAGTCGATGAGCCGCGTCCCGATGGGCTCCGACGGCGGCGCCTGGGCGTCCGACCCGGAGACCAACTACCGGATCGGCTTCGTCCCGCAGGGCATCGGCGCCGACCTGATCGCCACCATCGAGGGCTTCTCCCGCGAGGACGTCGACGCCTACGCCGCCCGGTCGCAGGAACGCGCGGCGGCGGCCTGGTCGGGCGGCTACTTCGCCAAGTCCGTGATCCCGGTCCGCGACCAGAACGGCCTGGTCATCCTGGACCAGGACGAGCACATGCGGCCCGGTTCCACCGTGGAGAGCCTGGGCAAGCTCAAGACCGCGTTCGACGGTGTCGGCGCGATGGGCGGCTTCGACGATGTGGCGCTGCAGAAGTACCACTACGTCGAGAAGATCAACCACGTCCACACCGGCGGCAACAGCTCGGGCATCGTCGACGGTGCCGGCCTGCTGCTGATCGGCTCCGAGTCGGCCGGCCAGAGCCAGGGCCTGACCCCGCGGGCCCGCGTCGTGGCCACCGCCACCAGCGGCGCCGACCCGGTCATCATGCTCACCGGCCCGACCCCGGCCACCCGCAAGGTGCTGGACCGCGCCGGCCTGACCGTCGACGACATCGACCTGTTCGAGCTCAACGAGGCCTTCGCGTCGGTGGTGCTGAAGTTCCAGAAGGACCTCAACATCCCCGACGAGAAGCTCAACGTCAACGGTGGCGCCATCGCGATGGGCCACCCGCTGGGCGCCACCGGCGCCATGATCACCGGAACCATGGTCGACGAGCTCGAGCGTCGCGGCGCTCGGCGTGCGCTGGTGACGCTGTGTATCGGCGGCGGCATGGGTGTCGCGACCATCATCGAGCGGGTCTAGGAGAAACCAATGGCTGAGAACACCATTCAGTGGGACAAGGATGCCGACGGCATTGTCACCCTGACGCTGGACGACCCGACCGGTTCGGCCAACGTGATGAACGAGCACTACAAGGAATCCATGCACAACGCCGTAGAAAAGCTTGTGGCAGAGCAGGATTCGATCACCGGTGTGGTCATCACCAGTGCGAAGAAGACCTTCTTCGCCGGTGGCGACCTCAAGGGCATGATGAACATCGGGCCCGACGACGCGGCAGAGGCGTTCGAGATGGTCGAGACCATCAAGGCCGACCTGCGCAAGCTGGAGACCCTGCCCAAGCCCGTGGTCGCCGCGATCAACGGCGCCGCGCTCGGCGGTGGCCTGGAGATCGCGCTGGCCACCAACCACCGCATCGCCGCCGACGTCAAGGGCAGCCAGATCGGCCTGCCCGAGGTCACCCTTGGCCTGCTGCCCGGCGGTGGCGGCGTCGCCCGCACCGTGCGGATGTTCGGCATCCAGAAGGCGTTCATGGAGGTCCTGAGCCAGGGCACCCGGTTCAACCCGGCCAAGGCCAAGGACACCGGCCTGGTGGACGAACTCGTCGGCACCGTGGACGAACTGGTCCCGGCCGCCAAGGCCTGGATCAAGGCTGAAGTCGATCGACACCCGGAGGGCACAGTCCAGCCGTGGGACGTCAAGGGCTACAAGATCCCCGGCGGCACCCCGGCCACCCCGGCGCTCGCCGCGATCCTGCCGTCCTTCCCGGCGCTGCTGCGCAAGCAGCTCAAGGGTGCGCCGATGCCGGCACCGCGGGCCATTCTGGACGCGGCCGTCGAGGGTGCGCAGGTCGACTTCGACACCGCCAGCCGCATCGAGAGCCGGTACTTCACCGCGCTGGTGACCGGCCAGACCGCCAAGAACATGATCCAGGCGTTCTTCCTCGACCTGCAGGCCATCAACGGCGGCGCATCGCGCCCCGACGGCATCGCCAAGCAGGAGATCCGCAAGATCGGCGTGCTGGGCGCGGGCATGATGGGCGCAGGCATCGCCTACGTGTCGGCCAAGGCCGGCTACGACGTCGTCCTCAAGGACGTCACGCAGGAAGCCGCCGACAAGGGCAAGGCGTACTCGGAGGGCCTGGAAGCCAAGGCACTCAAGCGGGGCAAGACCACCGAAGAGAAGAGCGCGGCGCTGCTCGCCAGGATCACCCCGACCGCCGATCCCCAGGACCTCAAGGGCGTCGACTTCGTGATCGAGGCCGTGTTCGAGAACCAGGACCTCAAGCACAAGGTGTTCCAGGAAATCGAGGACATCGTCGAGCCCAACGCGCTGCTCGGCTCGAACACCTCCACGCTGCCCATCACCGGTCTGGCGACCGGCGTGAAGCGCCAGGAGGACTTCATCGGCATCCACTTCTTCTCACCCGTCGACAAGATGCCGCTGGTGGAGATCATCAAGGGCGAGAAGACCTCCGACGAGGCGCTGGCCCGGGTGTTCGACTACACGCTGGCCATCCGCAAGACCCCGATCGTGGTCAACGACAGCCGCGGCTTCTTCACCAGCCGCGTCATCGGCACCTTCGTCAACGAGGCGCTGGCCATGCTGGGCGAGGGTGTCGAGCCGGCCTCGATCGAGCAGGCGGGTTCGCAGGCCGGTTACCCGGCGGCGCCGCTGCAGCTCTCCGATGAGCTCAACCTGGAGCTCATGCACAAGATCGCCGTCGCCACCAAGGAAGGTATTGAGGCCGCCGGTGGCACCCACGTGCCGCACCCGGCCGAGGCCGTCGTGGAGAAGATGATCGAGCTCGGCCGCCCGTCGCGACTGAAGGGCGCCGGGTTCTACGAGTACGCCGACGGCAAGCGGACCGGTCTGTGGCCGGGATTGAAGGAGACCTTCAACTCCGGTTCGGCGGATATCCCGTTGCAGGACATGATCGACCGCATGCTGTTCGCCGAGGCGCTGGAAACCCAGAAGTGCCTCGACGAGGGTGTGCTCACCTCGACCGCGGACGCCAACATCGGCTCGATCATGGGTATCGGCTTCCCGCCGTACACCGGTGGCTCGGCCCAGTTCATCGTCGGCTACCAGGGTGAGCTCGGGGTCGGCAAGGCGGCGTTCGTCGCCCGCGCCAAGGAACTGGCCGCCCGCTACGGCGACCGGTTCAACCCGCCCGCGTCGCTCACCTGACAGCGCGACCAGACACAAAGCTGCCCCTTTCCACGCGGAAAGGGGCAGTTTTGTGTCTGCTCGGCCAGGGTCAGCCGGGGTTCGAGTACACCCGGGTGGGATCGATCAGCACCGCGGCCCGGCGCTCCTCGCGCATCACCCGGTCATAGGTGTCCCTGCAAGGCATTCCCGCGTCGTGCGGCGTACGCCGAGTTCACCCGCCCCGGCTCTGCAAAAAGGCCGTTATCGCGTCCACGATACGGGTGGCCATC
>NZ_JBSFPX010000257.1:0-8333 GCF_053588415.1 Mycobacterium sp. NPDC003449 | reverse complement strand
GCAGGTCGAGCACCCGGTCACCGAGCTGGTCACCGGGATCGACCTGGTGCACCAACAGATCCGGATCGCCGCGGGTGAGAAGCTCGCGCTGGCCCAGGAAGACATCGTGATGACCGGGCATGCGATCGAGGCCCGGGTCTACGCCGAGGATCCGGCCGCCGGGTTCCTGCCGACCGGGGGACCGGTGCTCGGGCTGAGCGAACCCGCCGGGGCAGGCGTCCGCATCGATTCCGGTCTGGCCGCGGGCACCGTGGTGGGCAGCGACTACGACCCGATGCTCGCGAAAATCATTGCGCACGGCGATGACCGGACCGCCGCGCTGCATACGTTGGACCGGGCGCTGGCCGACACCGCGGTGCTGGGACTGACCACCAACATCGAGTTCCTGCGGTTTCTGCTGGCCGACGCCGATGTGGTGGCCGGCCGGTTGGACACCGGTCTGCTCGACCGGCGCGCACCGGAATTCGTCCCGGCCGCGGTGGGCGACGAGCAGCTCATCGCGGCCGCGGCCTACCTCTGGGCACGGCACTGGGCCGCCGCCGGTGACAACCTGTGGCAGGTACCGGCCGGCTGGCGGGTGGGTGAACGCGCCCCGGCCACCTTCCGCCTGCAGGCCGCCGACCGCACCGATCACGTGTACTTCACCGGCCACCCCGGGCACGCGACCGCGGCCGTCGAACACGGCGAATCCCACACGGCCAGCGTGGCTTTGACCGATGATCGGCTGGCGGTCATGTTGGACGGGCTGCGCACCGAATACCAGGTGGCCGCCACCGATGGCCGGCTCTGGTTGTCCGGTGCCGGGCGCACCTGGTTCGTCGAGGCGGTGCGCGAGGCGTCCGTGCGTCCCGATGACGAGCGAGGCGGAGACGCCGAGCTGGTCAGCCCCATGCCGGGCTCGGTCGTCGCCGTGGGGGTCGAGCCGGGAGCCGAGATCGGCGCGGGCACCGTCGTCGTCACCGTCGAGGCGATGAAGATGGAGCATGCGCTGACCGCCCCGGTCGACGGGGTGGCCGAACTGCTCGTCGCGGTCGGCGACCAGGTCAAGGTGGGCCAGCCGCTGGCCCGAATCACCGCTGCAATCAAGGAGCCCAGTCATGACTGACTTTCTGTCGACCGGCACCCTGCCGGACCACTATGCGCAACTGGCCGAGACCGTCCGCGACTTCGCCAGGAACGTCGTCGCGCCGGTGGCCGCCAAACACGATGAGGAGCACTCGTTCCCGTACGAGGTCGTCGCCGGGATGGCCGATATGGGCCTGTTCGGCCTGCCGTTCCCCGAGGAGTACGGCGGTATGGGCGGGGACTATTTCGCGCTGTGCCTGGCGCTGGAGGAACTCGGCAAGGTCGACCAGAGCGTGGCCATCACCCTGGAGGCCGGTGTGTCGCTGGGCGCCATGCCGGTGTACCGGTTCGGCAACGAGGCGCAGAAGCAGGAGTGGCTGCCGCTGCTGGCCGGCGGCACGGCGCTCGGCGCGTTCGGCCTGACCGAGGCCGGCGGCGGCAGCGACGCCGGCGCCACCAGGACCACCGCGAAGCTCGACGGTGACAGCTGGGTAATTAATGGCTCCAAGCAGTTCATCACCAACTCCGGCACCGACATCACCAAGCTCGTCACGGTCACGGCGGTCACCGGTGAAACCGATGGGAAGAAAGAGATCTCGTCGATCCTGGTGCCGGTCCCCATCGACGGTTTCACCGCCGAGCCCGCCTACAACAAGGTCGGCTGGAATGCCTCGGACACCCATCCGCTGAGCTTCGACGACGTCCGGGTGCCCGCCGAGAACCTGCTCGGTGAACGCGGCCGCGGCTACGCCAACTTCCTGCGCATCCTCGACGAGGGCCGCATCGCGATCGCGGCACTGTCGGTCGGCGTGGCGCAGGGCTGTGTCGACGAATGCGTGCGCTACGCCAAGGAACGCGAAGCGTTCGGCGCCAAGATCGGCACCTACCAGGCCATCGCCTTCAAGATCGCCCGGATGGAGGCCCGCGCCCACACCGCCCGCGCCGCGTACTACGACGTGGCCGCACTCATGCTGGCCGGCAAGCCGTTCAAGAAGGCGGCGGCGGTCGCCAAGCTGGTGTCCAGCGAGGCCGCGATGGACAACTCCCGCGACGCCACCCAGATCTTCGGTGGCTACGGCTTCATGAACGAATACCCGGTGGCACGACACTACCGGGACAGCAAGATCCTCGAAATCGGTGAGGGGACAACGGAGGTGCAGCTGATGCTGATCGCGCGAGAGGCGGGCCTGTGAGCGAAGAGAAGAAGGTCGTCGAGCAACGCGGGCTCTGGTTCGAGGAGTTCGAGACCGGGGTGCGCTACCTGCACCGGCCCGGCCGCACCATCACCGAGGCCGACAATGTGCTCTTCACGACGCTGACGATGAACACCCAGGCACTGCACCTGGATGCGGCGTTCTCCGATGCGTTGCCGCCGTTCAACGCCCGGCTGGTCAACTCGATGTTCACGCTGTCGACCCTGGTCGGGCTCTCGGTGGCGCAGCTCACCCAGGGCACCATCGTCGGCAATCTCGGCTTCTCCGAGATCTCTTTCCCCAAACCGCTTTTCCACGGTGACACGCTCTACGCCGAAACCGAGATCACCGAGAAGCGGGCGTCCAAGAGCCGGCCGGGGGAGGGCATCGTCACCTTCGCCCACACCGGCCGCAATCAGCACGGCGATGTCGTGGCGACCGCGTCCCGCAAGACCATGGTGCGGATGCGCCCGGAAGGAGTCTCCTGATGGCGTTCGCGGCGACCGGCCCCGGTTGGTTGTTCTGCCCGGCGGACCGTCCGGAGCGGTTCGAAAAGGCCGCCGCGGCGGCCGATGTGGTGATCCTCGACCTGGAGGACGGCGTCGCCGCCGAAGACCGGGCGTCGGCGCGTGAGGCGCTGATCGAGACCAGGCTCGACCCGACCCGCACCGTCGTGCGGGTCAACCCGGCCGGCACCGCCGACCATGAAGCCGACCTCAAGGCGGTCGCGGCGACCGAGTACACCACGGTGATGCTGGCCAAGTCCGAACACCCCGAACAGGTGGCCGCACTCGGGCCGCTGGAGGTGGTGGTCCTCATCGAGACCCCGATGGCCGCGCTCAACGTGGTCGAACTGGTCCGGCCCGACAACGCGTTCGCGGTGATGTGGGGTGCCGAGGATCTGTTCGCGGCGACCGGCGGAACCGACAACCGGTGGCCCGACGGCAGCTACCGCGACGTGGCCCGGCACGTGCGGTCGCAGACTCTGCTGGCGGCCAAGGCCTACGGACGGATGGCTCTGGACTCGGTGTATCTGGACATCAAGGATCTGGAGGGCCTGCGCGCCGAGGCCGACGATGCCGTCGCGGTCGGATTCGACGCGAAAGTCGCCATCCATCCAAGCCAGGTCGCGGTGATCCGGGCGGCCTATGAGCCGACCGCCGAGCAGGCGCAATGGGCGCGACACGTACTGGCCGAGGCCCGCGTTCAGCGCGGCGTGTTCCAGTTCGGGGGCATAATGGTGGATGCCCCAGTGCTGCGACGTGCCGAGCGGATCGTCCAGCTAGCGCCACACCCAGGCGACTAGCCGGCGGCCTCTCACCAGGGGTTTTGTTCGTACCGCCGCTGCGCTGAGCACCTCACGGACCGACGGCCGAACATGCCGTCACCGAACAGGAGGCGGTATGGCTCAGCCATTTGCGGCGCCGCAGAGCGTCGATCTGGATCCGGTACGGCTGGTCGAGGCCGACGGGTCACCCACCACGGAAACGCGGTACAGCCGCGACCTGCCCCCCGAAACGCTGGGCTGGCTGTACGAGTCGATGGTCGTGACGCGCGATCTGGACGTCGAGTTCGTCAACCTGCAACGGCAGGGCGAGCTGGCGCTGTTCGCGTCCTGTCGGGGCCAGGAGGCCGCCCAGATCGGTGCCGCGGCCTGCCTGCGCAAGACCGACTGGCTGTTTCCGCAATACCGCGAGATTGGCGCGTTCCTGCTGCGCGGCATCACCCCGGGCCAGATGGGTGCGGTGTGGCGCGGCAAATGGCACGGTGGCCTGGACTTCACCAGCAGGTGCGTGGCACCCATCGCGATCCCGATCGGCACCCACGGGCTGCACGCGGTCGGCGCGGCGATGGCCGCCCAGCGCCTCGGCGAGGATTCGGTGACGGTCGCGTTTCTGGGCGACGGCGCCACCAGTGAGGGCGACGGGCACGAGGCGCTGAACCTGGCGGCGGTGTTCGGTGCGCCGTGCGTGTTCTTCGTCCAGAACAACCAGTGGGCCATCTCGGTGCCCGTCAGCCGCCAGCAGGCCGGGCCCTCGATCGCGCACCGCGCGATCGGCTACGGCATGCCCGGTGTCCGCGTCGACGGCAACGATGTGCTGGCCTGTTATGCGGTGATGTCCGAGGCCGCCGAACGGGCCAGGAGCGGCGGCGGGCCGACCCTGATCGAGGCGATCACCTACCGGATGGGCCCACACACCACCTCCGACGACCCGAGCCGGTACCGGTCGGACGACGACGTGCAGGAGTGGCTGGCCCGGGACCCGATCGCGCGTTACCGCCGCTATCTGGAGGCGGCCGGGATATGGACCGAGCGGCTGCAGGAACGGGTCGGCGCCAGATCGGCCCGGTTGTGCGCCGAACTGCGCGACGCGATCGTGGGCGCGCCCGATGTCGACCCGGCCGAGATGTTCGACAACGTGTACGCCGAGATCACCCCGGATCTGGCGGCGCAACGCGATCAGTTGCTGACCGAGCTGGCCAAGGAGGCGTGAGAACATGACCCAGATCATCGACCGTCCTGCCGCACAGGGTGATTCGCCGGAGCCGTGGGACCGGGTCCTGACCTCGATCGGATCGCCGGTACCGGCCCGCGAACTGACCATGGTCCAGGCGATCAACCGGGCTCTGCACGACGCCATGGCCGCCGACGAGCGGGTGCTGGTGTTCGGCGAGGACGTCGCCGGGCTGGGCGGCGTCTTCCGGGTGACCGAGGGTTTGGCCGAAACCTTCGGCACTGAACGCTGTTTCGACACACCGCTGGCCGAATCGGCGATCGTCGGGATCGCGATAGGGCTGGCGGTCCGCGGGTTCACCTCGGTGCCGGAGATCCAGTTCGACGGCTTCAGCTACCCGGCTTTCGACCAGATCGTCAGCCACCTGGCGAAATACCGGATGCGCACACACGGCGACATCGCCATGCCGGTGACGCTGCGGATCCCGTCGTTCGGCGGTATCGGCGCCGTCGAACACCACTCCGAATCCACCGAGAGCTATTGGCTGCACACCGCAGGGCTCAAGGTCGTGGTTCCTTCGACCCCGTCCGACGCGTACTGGCTGCTGCGGCAATCGATCACCAGTCCTGACCCGGTGATTTTCCTGGAACCGAAACGGCGGTACTGGGCGCGCGAGGCCGTCGACACCACGACACCCGGCCTGCCGATCGGGCGGGCCGCGGTGCGGCGCACCGGCACCGACGTCACGGTGCTCACCTACGGAGGCCTGGTCGCCACCGCACTGAACGCGGCCGAGTTGGCCGATCAGCGCGGCTGGAGCCTGGAGGTCGTCGACCTGCGCTCACTGAACCCGCTCGACTTCGACACGGTCGCGGCCTCGGTGCGCCGCACCGGCCGTGCCGTGGTGCTGCACGAGGGGCCGCGCACACTCGGATTCGGTGCCGAACTCGCCGCCCGCATCTCCGAGGAACTCTTCTACGAATTGGAGTCACCGGTGTTGCGCGCCACCGGTTTCGATACGCCCTACCCGCCCGCACGGCTGGAGAAACTGTGGCTGCCCGGCGTCGACCGGCTGCTGGACTGCGTCGAGCGTGCGATGGGGCAGCCGTGAGCTCCCGTGAGTTCCTGGTCCCCGACCTCGGCGAGGGACTTCAGGACGCCACCATCACCAGCTGGGAGGTCGCGGTGGGCGACGCCGTCGAACTGAACCAGACGCTGTGCACGGTGGAGACCAACAAGGCCGAGGTGGAGATCCCGAGCCCGTACGCCGGGCAGGTGCTCGAACTCGGCGGCGCGGCGGGAGACACGCTGGCCGTGGGATCGCTGCTGGTGCGGATCGCCACCACGGCGGCGCAGACGGTGAACGGGGCCGGCACACCACGCAAACCGGTGCTGGTCGGCTACGGCACCGATGACGCCATGGACGCGAGCCGGCGGGGCAGGCCGAACCCCGAGACGCCGCCACCGGGCCGGGCCAGGGCCAAACCACCGGTGCGCAAGCTCGCCGCCGACCTGCATGTCGACCTGACCGCGCTGACACCGGGATCCGGACCCGAGGGCATCGTGACGCGCGAAGATGTGCTCGCCGCGTCGGACGGTTCCGAGCTGCGCGACGTCCGCGGCGTCCAGGCCGAGATGGCCCGCCGAATGACGCTGTCCCACCGGGAGATTCCCGATGCCCACGCCCGCGTCGAGGTGGATTGCACCGCGCTGCTGCGGCTGCGGGACCGGATCCGGGCCGCCGACGCCGAACTGCCGGTCACCCCGTTCGTGCTGACACTACGGCTGCTGACGATCGCTTTGGGTCGGCACCCGATCCTGAACTCGACCTGGCTGCAGACCACCGGCGGCGATCCGCAGATCCACCAGCATCCCGACCTGCACCTGGGCTTCGGGGTGGCCGCGCCGCGGGGCCTGCTGGTCCCGGTGGTGCGGGATGCGCACGGCCTGACCACCAGACAGCTGGCCGATGCGGTGGCGCGGCTGGTCGAGCGGGCCAGGGCGGGCACCCTCACGCCGGCCGAGCTGACCGGCTCGACGTTCACGGTGTCGAACTTCGGTGCCCTCGGCCTCGACGACGGTGTCCCGGTGATCAACTACCCGGAGGCGGCGATTCTGGGCATGGGGTCGCTGCGCCCCCGGCCGGTGGTGGTCGACGGCAGTGTGGTGGCCCGCCCGACCATGTCACTGACCTGCGCCTTCGACCACCGCATCGCCGACGGCGCGCAGGCGGCGGCATTCCTGCGGGAGCTGCGCGGTCTGGTCGAGGACCCCGAGCTGGCGCTGCTGGACCTGTAGACGGACGCGTTACTTGCGCTTGGCGGCCGCCAGGCGCCGGGCGAATTCGGGGGATTCGATCGAGGTGGCCTGCGGGCCGAGCTCGGTGTCCACGGCGATCCGGTGCTGGTCGATGTCGACCGTCCCGGGATTCGCCGTCGCCCGCATCGAGGCCTTCGTTGCGATCACCACATCCCGTGGTGCGGCGGCCGGACCGGCGGCCAGTTCGACGGCGGCCGCGACCGGATCCTCGGCGATCGACAGCGCCAGGCCATGGCGCAGCGCGGCGTCGGCGTCGAACCGCATACCGAACAACAGCGCCGCCCGGGCCACCTGGGGGCCGACGGCGCGCTGCAACATCCACGTCGCCCCGCCACCGGGATGGATACCCAGCTTCTGAAAACGGGGGTCGAACAGCGCGGCCGGGCCGGCGATGCGCACATCGGCGGCCAGCGCCAGGTTGAGACCGGCACCGACCGCGGCGCCGTTGACCGCGGCGATCGTCGGCAACGCGCAGTGCGCGACGGCCAGGAACCCGTCGTAGATCCGGCGCAGACCGTCCTCGGTCGCCTCACCCAGCGCCGTGAGATCGGCGCCCGCGCAGAACGCCTTGCCCGCACCGGTGACGATGACCGCGTGCACATCGGGGTTGGCCTCCGCCGCATCGATGGCGTCGCGCAGTCCCGCCGACATTTCGAAGGTCACCGCATTGCGGCGGTCGGGATCGTTGACGGTGATCACTGCGACGCGATTGTCGACCTGCGTGAGTACGAGTTCGGACACAGCCCGAGCCTAGCCGCACCGCCACCCGAGTGGGTCAGGCAGGCGGCGGCACCGGATCCGCCGGCACGGGAAGGTTCTCCGCCAGGCCCGGCGGAATGTTCGTTCCTGGCGGGGGAGCGGTGCCCGGAAGCGGTTGACCGAGTTGTTCTTTGGGCACCTGGCCGAGCATTCCGCCGTGCAGGTTCCCATTGCGGTACAGCGTGTGCATCTGGCGCAGCCAGTCCAGCCCGGAGATGTCGGCGTTCTCCTCGCCGGGTTGCACGCCGACCACGGTGCCCTGTCCTGGCGCCGATGGCTTCTCGTTCTGCGGGAAGAAGTTCCCGTTGTTGAACGCCCTGAGGCCCGGCGCGTCGGTGGGAGGCGGTCCTCCTGGCGCCGACGGAACCGGGTACTGACCGAGCAGCGCGCCAGGACTCATGTCGATTCCGTCGGGGACACCCAGCTTACCGGAGGTCGCCGGTGTTCCGGTCGCAGGGGCACCGCTCGGGCCAAACGGGCTGTCGGTGCTGGGTCAGACCGGAACACCGGCGACCTCCGGTAAGCTGGGTGTCCCCGACGG
>NZ_JBSFPX010000256.1:0-8392 GCF_053588415.1 Mycobacterium sp. NPDC003449 | reverse complement strand
GCCTGCTGCATGCGGTCGACGGCCTCGGCACGGTGCTGAGCCTCAACGAGCGGGGTTGGCGTTGGGTGCATGCGCGGTCGACCGAGATCATCACCGGCAGTTGGGTCGAGGAGTCCGCGACGGCCCTGCCCGAGATGAACCTTGCGGTCACGACGTCGGCGCTGCGTCCGGCCCTGATGTAGCCGGCGCCTTCCCTCGCGAGCAGACGCAAAGCTGCCCCAGATCGCGCCGAAATGGGCAGTTTTACGTCTGCTCGCGGGTCAGGCCAGGGCCTGCTCGAGGTCGGCCAGCAGGTCGGCGGCATGCTCGATGCCCACCGACAGCCGCACCAGATCGTCGGGCACCTCCAATTGCGAACCCGCGGTCGACGCATGTGTCATGGCGCCCGGGTACTCGATCAGCGATTCCACCCCGCCCAGCGACTCGGCGAGAATGAAAATCTCTGTGCGCGAGCACAACTCGCGGGCAGCGCGCGGACCACCGCGCAACCGGACCGACACCATGCCACCGAAGCCGGTCATCTGCCTGGCCGCCACATTGTGGTTGGGATGGCTGGGCAGTCCCGGGTAGAGCACCGAGTCGACCGCCGGGTGCCCCTCCAGGAACTCGGCGATCAGGGCGGCGTTCTCGCTGTGCTGGCGCATGCGCAGCACCAGGGTCTTGAGCCCGCGCATGGTCAGGTAGGCATCGAACGGCCCCGGCACCGCACCCGCCCCGTTCTGCAGGAAGGCGAATGCGGCGTCGAGTTCCTCGTCGTTGGTCAGCAGCGCACCGCCCACCACATCGGAGTGCCCACCGATGTACTTGGTGGTGGAATGCAGCACGATGTCGGCGCCGTTCAGCAGCGGCTGTTGCAGTGCCGGCGACGCGAAGGTGTTGTCCACCAACACCTTCACCCCGGATGCCGAGGCGATCTGCACGATCCCGGAGATGTCGGCGATGCTCAGCAGCGGGTTGGTCGGGGTCTCCACCCAGATCAGCCGGGTGCGCGGGGTCAGCGCCGCGTTCACCGCGTCGAGGTCACTCAGCGGGACCGGCGTGTGGGTGATCCCCCACTGCGAGAACACCTTGTCGATCAGCCGGAAGGTGCCGCCGTAGGCGTCATCGGGAATCACCACGTGATCACCCGGGCGCAGCACCGCGCGCAGCGCGCAGTCGGTGGCCGCCATACCCGAACCGAACGCCCGCCCGTAGTTCGCCTCCTCGACCGCGGCCAGCGCGGCCTCCAGCGCCGCGCGGGTGGGGTTACCGGTGCGGGCGTATTCGAATCCGCCGCGCAACCCGCCGACGCCGTCCTGGGCGAAGGTCGACGATGCGAAGATCGGGGTGTTGACGGCACCGGTGCCCGGATCGGGACGGTAACCGGCGTGGATGGCTTTCGTGGCCAGGCCGTGCCACTTGCGGTGTTGAGTCATAACGGGTCGAGCCTATCGGGCCGGCACGCACGACCGACACCACGATGCCCACGGTGCGCGACCTTTCGGCCTGCGCGCCGTGGGCATCGTGGTGGTGCCGCGGATTACGGGGTGGGCGGGGCCACCGGTCCGCCGGTGAGCCGGCGGAACGCGAACACCTCGATCAGCGTCAGGATCGGATAGGTGACCAGCAGGCCGACCACGCAGACGATCACCCCGACGAACGCCAGGGCGGCCATCACCAGTGCGGTGAGGAACACCAGGCCGAAATTGGCTTTGGCGATGTCGAAGCTCGCCTTGACCCCGTCGACACCGCTCAGATTGCGGTCCAGTACGGCGACGGTGGAGAACAGGAACAGCACTCCGATGATGACCGCGGCGATGAAGTACAGCGGTATGCCGACGAACAGGTACGGCGGGATCAGGAAGCCCGGAAACACCAGCACCAGGGCCACCACGAAGAGGATCGCCCCGACGATCAGGTTCGCGATGATGACATTGCCGACGTTACGCGGCCGGAAGAACGATCCGATGGTCACCGGCTGACCGTTGGCGATGTCGAGAATGCCGCCGATGAAGGCGGATTGGATCACCGCGGCCACCACCAGGGTCACGATCCCGCCGATCAGCGAGACGATGCCGCCGCCGACGCTCATGCCGCTGGGCGATTCGCCCCCACTCATCGAACCCGTGGCCACGTTCACCACGGCCTGCACCGCGAAATAGATCAGACCGAGGACCAGCGTCGGGACGATCAGCTCGGCCGGATGCTTACTGAACTTGTTCCAGGCCCAGTTGAAGGCGTCACCGATGCTGTAGGGCGCGGCGCCGTAGGCCTGGGCGCCCGCGGGCGGGTAGCCACCCTGCTGCGGGTAACCGCCGGGTCCCTGCGGGTATCCCGGGCCGCCCGGCGGAGGCGGATAGCCGCCGGGCGGCGGCGGATAGCCACCCGGTGCCGGGTAACCGGGTGCGCCCGCGGCCGGATAGCCACCCGGCTGCGGTGGCGGCGGGTAGCCGCCGGCGGGCGGGGGTGGCGGGTAGCCACCGGCGGGCGGCGGCGGTGGGTAGCCGCCGCCGTGCGGTGGCGGGGGCGGCGGGTATCCGGCGCCGGGGGGCGGCGGGAAACCACCGGGCTGGGGCGGATACTCACCCGGCGGGGGGCCGAAGCCACCCGGCTGCTGCTCCCCCTGCGGCGAGCCGAAACCGCCCGACGGCGGTGGATAGCTCCCGGCCGGAGAACCGAAACTCCCGTACGACGGCGGCGCCTCACCCTCCTTGGGCGGGGAATCGCCCTGCTGTGACGAGGATTCACCCTGCTCGGGCGCGTAATCGCCCGACGACGGCGGTGGCGGCGGGTACCCGCCCGGCGGCGGTGGTGGGTTAGTCATGGGTTCCTTTTTACAGTGGTAGGCATACCGTGGTCATGATCTTGTCGGCGAGTGTCTGACGCTTGGAGTCCCACAGCGGAAACAGGTAGCCGATCATGCATATGACCTGATCCACGATATGGGCGATCTGGCGCACGATGGACAACCCGAAACCGATTGGCTGCCCGGTCTTCTCGCTGACCACCTTGAACTTGAGCACCGACTTTCCGATGCTCGAACCCGTGGTGCCCTGCCGGTAGCCGTAGTTCCAGATTCCGAAGACGAACGCGAGCAGATAGCACAGCCCCACGGCCAGCATGCCCGTCGAGGACGTCTCGGCGACGCAGTAATCACCCATGCCGTATTCGGAAGTGTCTGAGACACAAGTGGTTTCGCTGAAAGCCAGCAGGATCCCGTAGCCGATGCCGATCAGGACGACGATCGGGAGGGCATCGATGACGTAGGCCAGCACCCGGGTCAGCCACGGCGTGTAGGCCTCCTTGGGCAACGCCTGTCGCGGTCCCTGGGGCGGCGGGAAACCTCCCCCCGGCGGAGGTGGCGGCGGATACCCCCCTGGTGGGGGCGGTGGGTAGTTTCCAGGCGGCGGTGGCGGTAGCTCGGTCATAGTCGCCTTCCAGGTGATTAAGTTAGCTCGCTGGGAGCCAGCTCACCTTACCTGAGAGAAAGCTGATAACCCGGCGTCTCACTCGATCTTCACCACCCGGACATCCCGCGGCGGCCGTCAGTGCCTTCCGGTGCCCGCGGACAGGAAACCGAGCAGATCGTGGCGGGTCAGCACCCCGACCGGCTTGCCCTCCTCGACCACCATCACCGCATCGCTTTCCCGCAGGTTCTTCGCCGCGGTGCTGACCAGCTCGCCGGCACCGATCAGCGGGAGCGCCGGACTCATATGCTGCGCCACCGCATCCGCGAGCTTCGCCCTGCCCTCGAACACCGCGGACAGTAACTCGCGCTCGGACACACTGCCCGCCACCTCACCGGCCATCACCGGCGGCTCGGCCCCCACCACCGGCATCTGGGACACCCCGTACTCGCGCAGGATGCCGATGGCGTCGCGCACGGTCTCCGACGGGTGGGTGTGCACCAGGGCGGGCAGCTCCCCGGATTTGCCGCGCAGCACATCGCCGACCGTCGACTGCTCGATCGAACCGTCGAGCCTGCTGCGCAGGAATCCGTAGGAGGACATCCACGCGTCGTTGAAAATCTTTGACAGATAACCGCGCCCGCCGTCCGGCAGCAGGACGACGACGACTGCGTCGGGGCCGGCCTTGCGGGCCACCTCGATCGCCGCGACCACCGCCATCCCGCACGAACCGCCCACCAGCAGGGCCTCTTCGCGGGCCAGCCGCCGGGTCATATCGAACGAATCGGCGTCGGAGACCGCGATGATCTCGTCGGGCACCGCGGGGTCGTAGGCGCTGGGCCAGAAGTCCTCGCCGACGCCTTCCACCAGGTACGGGCGCCCGGTGCCGCCGGAGTACACCGACCCCTCCGGGTCGGCACCGACGATCTTGACCCGGCCACCCGACACCTCCTTGAGGTAGCGCCCGGTGCCGGTGATGGTGCCGCCGGTGCCGACGCCCGCGACGAAATGGGTGACCTTGCCGTCGGTGTCGGCCCAGATCTCGGGTCCGGTCGTCTCGTAGTGGCTGGCCGGACCCATCGGGTTGGAGTACTGGTCGGGCTTCCACGCCCCGTCGATCTCGGTGACCAGCCGGTTGGACACGCTGTAGTAGCTGTCCGGGTGATCGGGCGGCACCGCCGTCGGGCACACCACGACCTCGGCACCGTACGCGCGCAACACATTCTGTTTGTCCTCGCTGACCTTGTCGGGACACACGAAGATGCATTTGTAGCCGCGCTGCTGGGCGACCAGGGCCAGCCCGACACCGGTGTTGCCGGAGGTCGGCTCGACGATCGTGCCGCCCGGCTTGAGTTCGCCGCTGGCCTCGGCGGCGTCGATCATCTTGACCGCGATGCGGTCCTTGGCGCTGCCGCCCGGGTTGAGGTACTCGATCTTGGCCGCGACCAGTCCGGCCCCTTCCGGGACCACCGAGTTCAGCTGTACCAGTGGAGTATTGCCGATGAGCTCACTGACGTGCCTGGCGATCCGCATGCGTCCATCGTCTCAGGCCGGTTCCCGGCTTACCAGGTGGCCTCTCGAATGTAGTCGCCGATCTGGCGCAACGACCGCTTCGCCTCGGGCACCAACCGCCCGGCGATCTGGAATACATGCATCTGACCGGGCCAAACGCGAATCTCCACCGGTACACCCGCCGCGGCGAGCATATGGGCGGCTTTGCGCGCATCGCTGATCAGCACCTCGGAGCCGGACACGTGGATGAGGGTCCTGGGCAGCCCCGGCTCGACATGGTCGAGCGGCTCGTAGACGTCCTCGCCCTTGCGTTCGGCGGCGGCGTCGACGAGGTCGATCAGCGCGTCGAACGCCTGCGCCGGGAACATCGCGTCACGGCCGATGTTCGGGTGGTTGGCCCTGGTGTCGTTGTCGATCTCGAACAGCGGAGACATCGCCACGAACGCCGCGGGCACCTCGCCCTCACCGCCCTCGGCCAGCAGCCGTTCGGCCAGCGCCAGCCCCAGATACCCGCCGGCGGAGTCGCCGGCCAGCACGATCTGATCCGGCTCGTATCCGGTGAGGCGCAGCCATTGATAGGCGTCGTAACAGTCGTCGAGGGCGGTGCTCACGGCATGTTTGGGCACCATCCGGTAGTCCACCACCAGCACCGGGCTGTCGGCGTACTCCGAGAGGGCCGTCGCGATCCCCGAATGCGTGTTGGCACCGCACACCAGGAACGCACCGCCGTGCAGGTACAGGATGACGCTGCGCTTACCGTCCGCGGGCAGCACCCCGTCGGCCCGGAACAGCTGTGCGGTGCAGTTGGGCAGGGCGACCGTCGCCTTGATGGTGCCAGGGGCCGGGCGCAGCAGCCGCGCCGCGAAGTTGACCACCCCGAACGGCCACGGCAGATGCGGCGCACGGCTACCGATTGCCAGCACCGGGCGGATTGTCAGCATCGCCGCCAGCGAAGCCAGTCGGCCACCAAGGCTCGTCCCGTCTTCGACCACCTCGACCGGGGCTCGGTCACTGACCGGATACTTACCGGCGCGGCGGGTCCTGCCTGGGCTTATGCCGGCACGATGGGTCCTCGAGAGCTTGCTCGGTGCGGTCATCGCCACCACTTCCTACGTCGTTGTAGTGCTCGGTGCGCTCTGTCACTCAGACAACCCGGGTAACTTAGCTTGACATTCCTAATCGGTTCAACAATCAAAGAATCTGAATTGATACCGGACTTGATACCGCACTGTGATGGCCGATCGCGCTTGCCACGCGGAGAAGCCGCCGGTTCGCCCCTAAACTGGGATCGTGGGCTCAAGAAGTAATGCTCCTGGCGTCCGCAGCCGCAGTAGTCGCACCCCGCGGCGATTGACCGTCGCCCTGGCGGCCGCTGCGACGCTGGCATCCACCGGGTCGGCGTATATCGGGGCACGCAATCTGCTGACCGGCCAGGCCGCCAAGGCTCGCCGGGTCATTCCCAAATCCTGGGATGTCCCGCCCCGCGCCGACGGCGTCTACGTGGCCGGCGGCGGGCCCGTACAACATTTCGAGCGTGGGGTGCCGTTCGACATCCACCTGATGATCTTCGGCGACTCGACGGCCACCGGGTACGGCTGCCATGAGCCCGACGAGGTGCCCGGCGTCCTGATCGCCAGGGGCCTGGCCGAGCAGCTGGGCAAGCGGATCCGGTTGAGCACCAAGGCGATTGTCGGGGCCACCTCGAAGGGTCTGTCCGGCCAGATCGACGCGATGTTCGTGGCGGGCCCACCGCCCGACGCGGCCGTCATCATGATCGGCGCCAACGACATCACCAAACCCAACGGGATCGGGCCGTCGGCCCGGCGGGTCGGCGCGGCGGTGCGGCGCCTGCGGTCGGCCGGCGCGGTCGTCGTGGTGGGCACCTGCCCCGATTTCGGCGTGATCACCGCCATCCCCCAGCCGCTGCGCTGGGTGGCCCGCAGTCGCGGCCTGCGGCTGGCGCGGGCCCAGGCCGGCGCCGTGCGGGGGGCGGGCGGCACACCGGTGCCGTTCTCCGACCTGCTCTCGCCCGACTTCTACAAGGCGCCCGAGCTGCTGTTCTCCAAGGACATGTTCCACCCGTCGGCCGCCGGTTATGCGCTGGCGGCCAACCAGCTGCTGCCCGCACTGTGTAATGCGTTGGGCGAGTGGGATGGCGATGAGGCACTGGAGTCCGGTGCCGCCGACAGCTCCAGCACCCTGCGGTCCCGGCTCGGCAGCGTGACCAGGCTGTGGCGGCGGACCACCGGGGTGCCCGCACCCATCGTGGTACCGGCGGGTTAGGTTCATTCCCAGATACCCGATCGAGGAGCCAGTCATGCCTGAAGCCGTCATCGTCGCCACTGCCCGCTCGCCGATCGGCCGGGCCGGCAAAGGATCCCTTGTCGATATCCGCCCCGACGACCTGGCCGCCCAGATGGTGCGCGCAGTGTTGGACAAGGTGCCGGCGCTGGGCCCCCGCGAGATCGACGACCTGATGATGGGCTGCGGCCAGCCCGGTGGCGAGTCCGGGTTCAACATCGGCCGGGCCGTCGCGGTGCAGCTGGGCTACGACTTCCTGCCCGGCACCACGGTCAACCGGTACTGCTCGTCGTCGCTGCAGACCACCCGGATGGCGTTCCACGCGATCAAGGCCGGCGAGGGCCACGCGTTCATCTCCGCCGGGGTGGAGACCGTGTCCCGGTTCGCCAAGGGCAACGCCGACGGCTGGCCCGACACCAAGAACCCGTTCTACGCCGACGCCATGGCCCGCACCGACTCCGCGGCCGCGGGGGCCGAGGAATGGCACGACCCGCGCACCGACGATCTGATCCCCGATGTGTACATCGCGATGGGCCAGACCGCCGAGAACGTCGCGCTGCACACCGGTATCAGCCGCGAGGACCAGGACCACTGGGGTGTGCGGTCGCAGAACCGGGCCGAAGAGGCCATCAACAGCGGATTCTTCGAACGCGAGATCGTTCCGGTGACGCTGCCCGACGGCACCGTGGTGTCCAAGGACGACGGTCCGCGCGCGGGCACCACCTACGAGAAGATCAGCCAGCTCAAGCCGGTGTTCCGGCCCAACGGCACGGTGACCGCGGGCAACGCCTGCCCGCTCAACGACGGCGCCGCGGCGGTCGTGGTGATGAGCGATGTGCGGGCCAAGGAGCTCGGGCTGACCCCGCTGGCGCGCATCGTGTCGACCGGTGTGTCCGGGCTGTCGCCGGAGATCATGGGTCTCGGCCCGATCGAGGCCGTCAAGAAGGCACTCACCAACGCGGGCAAGACAATCGGCGATATCGACCTGTACGAGATCAACGAGGCGTTCGCCGTGCAGGTGCTCGGTTCGGCGCGGGCGCTGGGCATGGACGAGGAGAAGCTCAACGTGTCCGGCGGCGCGATCGCGCTCGGTCACCCGTTCGGCATGACCGGTGCCCGGATCACCGCCACGCTGCTGAACAACCTGCAGACCCACGACAAGACCTTCGGCATCGAGACCATGTGTGTCGGTG
>NZ_JBSFPX010000255.1:0-8532 GCF_053588415.1 Mycobacterium sp. NPDC003449 | reverse complement strand
CGGGATGTGGCCAGGGAACGCGGTTGGGAGATCCGCGATTTCCGGACCGCCCGCAAGGCCGCCCGGATCGGGGTGCCGTCGGCGCTGGCCCTCGGTGCGCTGGGCGGTGCACTGGCCGCGGTGGTGTCGCGCCGTCACGACCTTCGCTGAGCAATCACGGCCACGCTGATAGGCTTCCGCCCGGCCAGGCACGTTCGAACGGGAAGCTACGCCCACTCATGAGCATCGCTGCAGACATCATCGGGACGCACTACCGCTACCCCGACTACTTCGAGGTCGGACGGGAGAAGGTCCGCGAGTTCGCCACGGCGGTCAAGGACGAGCACCCGGCCCACCACAGCGAGGCCGGAGCCAAGGACTGCGGGTACGACACGATGGTCGCGTCGCTGACCTTCCTGGCGGTGGCCGGGCGGCGGGTGCAGCTGGAGCTGTTCGACAAGTTCGACGTGCCGATCAACCTCGAACGCGTGCTGCACCGCGATCAGAAGCTGATCTTCCACCGGCCGATCGTGGTCGGCGACAAGCTGTGGTTCGACTCCTACCTGGACTCGGTCATCGAGTCACACGGCACGGTGATCTGCGAGGTGCGCGCCGAGGTCAGCGACGGCGATGGCAATGCCGTGGCCACCAGCATCGTCACCATGCTCGGCGAGGCCGCCCACGACGAGGCCGATGAGATCAGCTCGCAGATCGCCGCGGCCCGCGACGCCGCGATCGCCAAGATGATTGCCGGGCAAAAGTCCCGAGCCTGACACTTTTCCCTGCGCGCTTTTCCCTGCGCGAGCAGACGCAAACCTGCCTGTTTCCGGGCGAAAGTGGGCAGTTTTATGTCTGCTCGCCCGGGAAAGTCTCAGCCGAAGAACATGTTCCGGCGGCCGGCCAGCAGCTGGTAGAGGGTGTGCTGGATGGTCTCACGGACCTGGTCGGTGAGTTCGAAGGTGACCATCGGATCGTCGGCGGCGCTCTCGTCGTAACCCGTGGTCTCGATGGGCGCGCCGAACCGGATATGCCACTTCGACGGCAGCGGCACCAGACCGACCGGGCCCGCCAACGGGAACAGCGGCGTGACCGGGAAATACGGCAGACCGAACAGCCGGGCCAGCAGCTTGACGTCGGCGAGCATCGGGTAGATCTCCTCGGACCCCACGATCGAGCACGGCACGATGGGCGCCTTGGCCCGCAGGGCCGCCGAGACGAACCCGCCGCGACCGAAGCGCTGCAGCTTGTAGCGGTCCTTGAACGGCTTGCCGAGGCCTTTGAACCCCTCCGGGAAGACCGCGGTCAGCTCACCATTGGCCAGCAGCCGGTGCGCATCGGCCGTGCATGCCATGGTGTGGCCGGCCTTGCGCGCGGCCTGGCCCACCATCGGCAGGTCGAACACCAGGTCGGCGGCCAGCAGGCGCAGATCGCGGTGCAGCGGATGGTGGTCGTGCACGGCCACCTGGGCCATCAGACCGTCGAACGGCAGCACGCCGGCATGGTTGGCGACGACGAGCGCCGCACCGTCATCCGGGAGGTTCTCGATCCCGGAGACCTCGACCCGGAACCAGGACTGGAAGAACACCCTGAGCAACGGAAGAAAGATTGCTTCGGTGAGGTGCTGGTCGAACCCGAACTCGTCGACGGCGTAGTTTCCGGTCATCCGGGTCCTGACGAAGTCCGACGCCGCGACGACCGCCTTGGACAGCTCGGTCGGACTCTGTTCGGCCGGCACCTGCCCACCCGCGGTGCCGCGTCGATGATCGATCTCGCGGACCACGGCGGCGATCTGATCGGCCGATGCCCGGGCCCCGGTGTCGGCGAGCACCGAGGGATGCCTGCGCGCACTGTCCGAGCGCTGCGCCGCCCGGCGCTGGGCCGCCGCCGAGGCACGATTCGAATTCCCGTGTAGCGGAATGACTTTCGCCTTAGATTCGCCCGCCACGTCGATACCTTCTCCCACCCCGGATAAAGCCAGTACCTAATTTCCCCAACGCTGCGCAATTGCAACGGCGCGACTCTCCATTGAGTGCACCCATCGCGGGTCGATGATCGGCGTCAACCCTCGACCCCGAACGTAATCGTCGAATGCCTCGGCTGTCGTCCACTTCGGACTGTAGACCAGATCATTGCGCATCCTCGTGGTGTCCATGACCCGGCCGTAGCTGAGGTAGTTCAGCTGCTCACGATCGAGTTCAGTGTAACGAGTTGCGCGGTTGAGCGAATCGACAACGGACAAGGCCGAACGCGGCACCGGAAGCCGCACCCGGCCCGACCGGCGGATCGCCTGACTCATCATGATGATGCCGTCGGCACCGACGTTGAAGGTGCCCGCGCGGCCCGCCACGGTGGCCCGCTCAAGGGCGCCGAGTGCATCCTGTTCGTGCAGCAGCTGCAGCCGGGCGTCGCGGCCGACCACCGAGGGCACCACCGGGCCCGCCAGATACCGCGACAGCGCGGTGTCCATCGCCGGACCGATCATGTTGGCCAGGCGCAGAATGGTCACCGCGATATCGGGCCTGCGCCGGGCCAGCCCGCGGGCATAGCCCTCGATGTCCATGCTGTCGCGCGCGAACCCCTCACGCGCCGGCCTGCGCGCGCTGGCCTCCTCGGTGAACATCACCGGATCGCGCGAGCCCGAGCCGTAGACCTCCGAGGTCGACTTGAGGATGACCCGACGCACCGACGGCGTCTTCTGGCACGCCGCGAACAACTGGATCGCGCCCATCACGTTGAATTCCTTCAACGCGGCCCGGCCTCCCGACCGCGGCGCGTAGGACGCGGCCGCGGCGTGCACCACGGTGTCGACGTCCCCGTTGCGGATCACCTTGGCGATGAACGGGTTGCGGATGTCGGCACGGACGAACTCGGCCCGGCCCATCCGCCGCAGCAGATCCTTGCTCGGGGCGATCGCGTCGACTGCGATGACATGGCTGATCAGCGGGTTCTGCGCCAGCCGCGCGGTCAGATAACCACCGAGAAACCGGCACGCACCCGTGACCAGGACCACTTTCGGAAAGGGCGCCGCATCGGCGGATTCCGTCCCCCCGGTACCGTCGGGAACCCCCGTCGGGCGTCCCGGCGAACGTCCATCAGAATCCATCGGCCAAGCCTAACGGCCGCGCCTGAAAGCTACTTGCCGAGTTTTCTGCGCTGCACCCGGGTACGACGAAGCAGCTTGCGGTGCTTCTTCTTCGACATGCGCTTACGCCGCTTCTTGATGACTGAACCCATAAACCCAGGTGTCTCCGCTACCTCATACCAATGATTGACCCGGTCACTTTACCCGGGTCAACCGGCGAAACGGAAAACGACCGCTCGTACCTCGGTGCGCACTCAGCCCGCGTCGAAGTACGAGGTCTCCAGGAGATCATGGACAGCCTTGGCGTGCACGCGGAACGATCGGCCCACGCGCACCGCGGGCAGTTCGCCGTTGTGCACCAATCGGTACACCGTCATCTTCGAGACCCTCATCAGGTTCGCCACCTCGGCGACCGTCAGAAATTGAGCTCGAGGCTGACCGTCGCCAGCATCTCTCGCCGATGGCCCGTTCATAGACGTCATCGCAACCCAATCAATCAGGCACGGGCAGTTCCAGCGGCTTCCCCACCGCTGGCACCAACCCGCGCATACAAGGGGAGAATAGCGTGGCAGGTGGGGTTACTGCGACGGGTGTGGGCTAATCCGTCGGAAAAAATTTAACTACTCTGATGTAATTCTAAGCTGCTCAGAACGCGTTTTTGCGGCCTGAACTGCGTTGGCCACGGCGGCCCGCATCCCGCCGCGCTCGAGTTCACGCAGCCCAGCGGCGGTCGTACCGGCCGGCGAGGTCACCGCGGCCCGCAGCGCGGCCGGGGTGGTGTCCAGTGCGGCACCGCCCGCGGTGTCGACCTCATCGAGACGCTCCAAGAGCATCGCGGCCGACCCGGCCATGGTCTGCACCACCAGATCGGTGGCCACCGCGCGGGTCAGGCCGGAGTCCACCCCGGCGTCCACCAGCGCCTCGACCATCAGGAAGAAGTACGCAGGCCCCGACCCCGACACCGCCGTCACCGCGTCCAGCTGGGATTCGGCGACGGTGATCACGCCACCGACCGCGTCGAAGATCGCCGAGACCTCCTTGAGCTGCTCGGGGGTGGCGAACCGGCCGGGGGCCAGGGCGCTGACCCCGCCGCCGACGACGACCGGGGCGTTGGGCATCACCCGGATGACGGGCGCACCGGCGGGCAGCTTGGCCTCGTAGTAGGACGTGCTGACGCCGGCCGCGATGGTGACGAAGACCTGCTCGGCGGTGTCGGTCTCGGCGTGTGCGGCGGCCTCGGCGACCTCGTCGACGACCTGCTCCACATCCGACGGCTTCACCGCGACGATCACGTACGCGGCATTCTCCGCGGCATCGGCGACAGACGTGACCAGCACCGAATACTTCTCCGACAGGTACTTGGCCCGGTCCGGATACTTCTCGGCAACCGCCATATCCTTGACCTGCCTGCCAGCCCGTAACAGCCCCGACAACAGCGCCTCGCCCATGCTGCCGCCGCCGATGATCGCGATTCTCGACATGGGCCACAGCATCGCACGGCGAACGCAGGCCGGCCCGCGGCGGGCGCCCGGGCACAAATGCCGTCAGCCGGGCCGTGGGCGCCCGACCGGACCGCCCCGCGGCAAGCAGCACCGGGAACCGGCGTCGCGCCGCTCAGGGGCGCGTTCAGCGCAGCAGGTGCTCGCGGGCGAACCGCAGCGATTCGGCCAGCAACCCCTCACGCTCGGCGGCCGTCCTGGCCGCCGACGTGGTGACCTCGAGGATCACGTGTCCGGAGAAGCTCCCGTCGGCCAGCAGCCTGCACACCTCGGCGGTGGGCTGGGCGCCGCGGCCGGGCACGAGATGCTCGTCGGTGGAGGCGCCGTTGCCGTCGCACAGGTGCAGATGCACCAGCCCGTCGCCCATCCGCCGGGCCATGTCGAGCGCATCGGTGCCCGCGGTCGCGGTGTGGCTCAGATCCAGCGTGTAGTGCGCGTGGTTGCCGTCCAGCGGGTCGTAGGACGGTGCGAAGGCCGAGATGCCGGGGCCCGGCCTGCCGCCGCGTTTGCGCATCCGCTCGATCGAGGTCTCCCCGGCGCCGAAGAACCGGTCGGCCCGGAACGGGAACATGTTCTCCACCGCCACCAGCACCTCGCTGTCGGCCTCCAGCGCCGCGACCTGCTCGGTGAAGCCCTCCGCGTAGCGGCGCTGCCACCGGAACGGCGGATGCACGACGACGGTCTGCGCCCCCAGCTGTTCGGCGGCCCGAACGCTGCGCTCCAGCTTCGGGATCGGGTTCGCGCCCCACACCCGCTGCGAGATCAGCAGGCACGGGGCATGTACCGAGAGCACCGGAACGCCGTAATGCCGCGACAGCCGCTCGACCGCCGCTACATCCTGGGAGACCGTCTCGGCCCACACCATGAGTTCGACGCCGTCGTAGCCGAGCCGGGCCGCGTACTCGAAGGCGGCCTCGGTCCGCAGCGGATAGACCGAGGCCGTGGACAGACCGACCTTGATGGCTGGGCGCACAGGGTCCAGATTCTAATTTGGTTGCGGGGCGTCAACTCGCCTGAAGCAGCGCCAACGGACCGAACGTGACCAACGCCCCAACCGCGACGGCGGTCAGCGTGCTGCCGATGTCCTCGGTCTTGCGGACCACCCGCACGCCACCGGCCAGGCCGAGGATCACCAGGACCCCGAGTATCAGCGCGACGATGGTGTTCCACTTCCACAGCTGATCGAAGGCGATGAACAGGCCGGCACCGAACGCGACCGCGACGATGCACTGTCCGACGATCCACATGCCCCGCATGAGGGGTGAACCGCCCTCGGACGCTGCGGTGTCACCGGTCGCGTCGAAATCGTCGACATCGTCGGATTCGCCGACGAGCCCGGCCGCCTGGCGATCGTCGTCCAGGTCGTCGTCGAGGTCGTCGACCCGGTCGAGGCCGTCGGCGCCACCCCGGCGCCGCGCCAGGTCATCGGCCACGGACTGGCCACCGAACAGCGGTCCCAGCGACGAGCCGAAGTAGGACGGCCGGTCGCCGGTGTCCCCCTCGTCGCGGGAGTCGTCGTAATCCTCGTCGGGGTCGACGCGGGTTCCCGGGCCGCTCGGCGCCTTCGCACCGGGCCGGTCGGCCTCGTCGGGGTCGTCGAGCCAGTCCGGGCTCATCCGCTCGGCACCGGTACCGGTCGGCGTGTAGTCGCGCGGGCCCGAATAGTGCGGGCGGCGGCGCCGTTGACGCGGCCGGAACTCGACGGGCTCCGGGTCGGCCTCGCGGGCCCGCAGATGGGCCTCGTAGTCGGCCTCGTACTCGTCGTCGAACTCGGCCGCCGCCGCGCCGCGGGCGGGCTCGGGCTCCGGCCGGGCAGGTTCCGGTCGGGCCGGGGGCCTGCCTGCCGGTTCGGGTCTGACCCTGGACTCGGGCTTGGCGTCGAGCTTCGGCGCGGGCCCCGATCCGTTGCCGGTGCGCGGTTCGGCGTCGACCGGGCGCGGCTCCGGCGCGGGTTTCTGCACAGGCACGACGTCGGTGTCGGCGCGGCGCGGATCGGCGGCGCGGCCGGTTTGGGGGGCCGGTTCGTCGTCGGGTTCGTCGTCGACGACCGGGATCTCCCCGGTGAGTTCGGCGACGGTCACCGCGTCGCTGTTGCCCCGGCGGCGTCTGCGGCGCCCGCCCACCGGCGGCGCCCCGATCGTCCCGTTCTTCGCCAGCAACTCCGCGACCGATATCGGCCGCGTGCCGCTCTGGCTATCTTCTGGTCCAGTCATCCTGTGTTGCCTTTGGGGCTAGCTATTTCTTGTCTGTCCGGTATCCCGCGCCGTTGCCCCGACCAGGGCGGTTCCATCGGCCTCGCTGTCGAGTTTCCGTAGGATCAGCCCCTCTCGCAATGCCCAGGGGCAAATGTCCACCGATTCGACGTCCAGTGCTCGCATACTAGCCTCAGCTACCAAAGCACCGGCCACGATCTGTGGTGCCCGCTCGGCACTCACCCCTTCCAGTTCGGCACGGTCAGCCGCAGTCATCCTAGAGATGAAAGCTATGAGCTGTCTTAACCCGGTGGCCGTGAGTGTCCGTTTGACGCGCGGACCGGCCCCGGAAGGTGCGGCGCCGGTCAGCCGGGCCAACGATCTGAAGGTCTTCGAGGTCGCGACGGCCAGGTCCGGCGATCCGGCTTTGAGCATGGTGGCGCCGGAATCGGCCAGCTCGGTGGTGAGCCAGTCCCGCAGCATCGCGACCCGGCGCCGGCCCGGCGGATCGTCGGGCAGCCACTCCCGGGTCAGCCGCCCGGCGCCCAGCGGCAGCGACAGCGCGATCTCGGGCTCCTCGTCGACGCCGTTGGACAATTCCAGCGACCCCCCGCCGATGTCGATGTTGATGATCCGGCCCGCGCTCCAGCCATACCAGCGGCGAACCGCAAGGAAGGTGAGCCGGGACTCGTCGACCCCGCTGAGGACCCGCAGCGACACCCCGGTCTCGGCCAGCACCCTGGCCAGGACGTCCTCGGAGTTGGTGGCATCGCGCACCGCCGACGTGGCAAAGGCCATCAGCTCCAAACAGCCTGAGCTGGTGGCGATCCTGGCGAACTCGTCGACCGTCTCGACGAGCTTGTCGGCCCCTTTGCGGGTCAGTTTGCCGGAGCCGTCGATGGCCTCGGCGAGCCGCAGCGCGGCCTTCGTCGAACTCATCGGGGTGGGGTGGCCGCCGCGGCGCGCGTCCACCACGAGGAGATGAACCGTGTTACTGCCCACGTCGAGCACACCTAGCCGCACGTCACCAACCTAACTGGTGGTGGCCCGGAATTCGTGCACGGTCCTGGTTGCTGTGGCGCGGCACACCGCGCCGGTTCGAAATCAGCCGGGGCGGATGCGGGTAGCGTTTGCGCGGTGACACGTGTGCATCCCGGCGAGGTGGAACTCGACTTCGCCCGCGAGTGGGTGGAGTTCTACGACCCCGATGATGCGGAGCATCTGATCGCGGCCGATATGACCTGGCTGCTGTCGCGGTGGACCTGCGTTTTCGGCACCCCGGCCTGCCAGGGCACCGTGGAGGGCCGCCCCGACGACGGCTGTTGCTCGCACGGCGCGTTCCTCTCCGACGACGACGACCGCGCGAAGCTGGACGACGCGGTCAAACAGCTGACCGACGACGACTGGCAGTTCCGGGAAAAGGGACTGGGCCGCAAGGGTTACCTCGAGGACGACGAGTACGACGGCAAACCCAACCTGCGCACCCGGAAATACAAGGGCGCCTGCATCTTTCTGAATCGGCCCGGGTTCCGGTCCGGGATCGGCTGTGCCCTGCACAGCAAGGCGCTCAAACTGGGCCGCGAACCGCTGACGATGAAACCCGACGTGTGCTGGCAGCTGCCGATCCGGCGCAGCCAGGACTGGGTGGACCGCCCGGACGGCACCCAGGTGCTCAGGACGGTGATCACCGAATACGACCGGCGGGGCTGGGGCGAGGGCGGTGACGACCTGCACTGGTACTGCACCGGCGACCCGGCCGCCCATGTCGGGGCCAGGCCAC